>JAEZEM010000510.1 GCA_023417745.1 Pseudomonadota bacterium | reverse complement strand
GAACATCTGATTGGGGGAATCCTTGCGGAGGAACCCAAGCATGTGGTTCCAGTGGAAAAACTGCTTAGGTAAAAGTGTCAGGGATGTACCCGGTCCAAAGTGTCAACTATGTACCCGGTTGCACCGGGCCTCAGGCCCCCGGCCGCCGGAGGCATCTTCTCTTCTCTTCTCTTTTCTTCTCTTCTCGCTTTACGCCGTGAGATTCAGCACGGAGCCCTTGGGCTGGTTGGTTTGGCCGAGCGGCAGGCTGCCGAGGTCGGCCGCGCCGTAGTTGGCGGAGAGGTAGTCGTTGGCGGCCACGATGGCTTGGCCCAGGCTCTGGCGGGTGGAGCCTTGGTTGGTGAAGTTGGTGGTCAGGATGTCGGCCACGGTTTTGGCCGCGTCCACGCCGAATTCCTTGGTCACGTGGGCCAGGGTGGAGGCGACGACGCCTTGGGCCTGTTTGACGGCTCCGGTCGTGCCGTTGGCGGCGTAGAATTCTTCCAGGTGGCCGTTTTGGTAGTAGTCGTTGACGGCGCTGTTGAGCGCGCCGTTGAACTTGGCCATGGCCGCGTCTCCGGCGGCGACGCCGAACTTGCTGTCGATGAATTTGAGCGCCGAGACCAGGGCGTCGCCGAGTCGATCCTCGCCGCCCGAGCCGTCGCCCACTTCCTTGAACATGATGCCCATGACGGCGGTGGCGGCCGCGTCGCCGTGCTGTTTGCGCACGTATTCCACGGCGTCGGCCAGGGCGGCCTGCAAATCGCCCGAGGCGGCGGCGTTGACCCCGGCTCCGGCATTGCTGCCCAGGGAGGCGTTGCTGGCGATGGCGGCGTTGCTGGCCACGGTCGCGCCCTCGGCCAGGTCGATGCGGCGCATGATCTCGGCGGCGAACACGTCGGAGGTGGTGGACGGGGCTTTGGTCTGGGCCGCTTCCTTGGCCTTGTCCCCGGAGCCGAAGGTCAGCGAGAGATGGCCCGAGGCGGCCTGGCCGGTCGTGGACGCGACCGGCCCGTCCATGGGGGACAGGCTGGTGGAAATGCCGCTGGTGTTGAAGGCGATCTGCATGGCCGACCTCGCTGACGTGTGCTTGCCTGAAGCTTATCGGCGTTTCCCGGGAGGGCTTTAGGGCGCATTGCCCATTGCCTCGAACCGGCTCGGCTGCTACCTCCCGGACGGAAACACGTTATGACGCCGCTTATGGAACACGCCGCCGCCCATATCCTTTTTTGCGACCTGTCCACCGGGGCCTGTCGCCGCGAGCCGCTTGACCCGAGACTGGCCCGGCAAGCGCCGGGCGGCCGGGCCTTGGCCGCGGCCCTTCTGGCCGCCCGGCCACGGGTCGTCTGGAACGCGCCGGAAGCGGCCGTGGTGCTGGCGCCCGGAGCCTTGGCCGGGTTCGATCTGCCCGGGGTCTCTTTTGCCGCCCTGGCCGGGACCAAGCCGCAAACCGGCGGCGTTCTGGACATCGCCGTGCCCGGCGGGCTGGGACGCGCCCTGGCCCGGCTGAACCTCGCCGCCGTGGTCGTGGTCGGTCGGGCCCCGGCCCCCACGGCCGTGTTTCTGGACGCCGACGGGGCGCGGCTTGTTCCCCTTGGCGCGGCGGCGGGGCAGGGGACGACGGCGGTCCTGGCCACCGTGCCGGCCCATGACGGGGCGCTTGTCGCCGGTCCGGCCGCCCTGGCCGGTTCGCCCCTGGCCGGGCTGTGGGCCGATGGGCTGCACTCTGTGGGGCCAGGCGGCGTGGCCTTGCTGCTGGCCGCCAAGAACTGTTTCGCCGTGGCCGCCCGGGCAACGGACGCGCCGGCCCCGGCCGACCCCGCCGCCCTGGCCGGGGCCAGGGCGGCCATGGAGCGGCTTGCGGCCGCCGCGCCGGCCCTGGCCGGGCCGTGCGGCTTTGGACGCTACGGCACGGCGGCGCTTTTGGACCTCACGGCCGGCCGGCGGATGCTGCCCACGCGCCATTTCCGGGAAACCGCCTTTGCAGCGGCCGGGCGGCTGTCCGCTCCGGGCCTTTTTGCCCGTCTTTCGCCGCACGCCGCCGGCTGCCCTGGCTGTCCCACGCCCTGCCGCCATGTCACGGCCGACGGGACGGTGCTCCCGGACGGCGACGCCTGGTCGCACCTGACCGCGCTTTTGGGTCTGGCCGATCCCGATCTGGCCGTGGCCGCCTATGCCGTCTGCCGCCAGGCCGGGCTTTTCGCCCCGGGCGCGGCCGTCGTCCTGGCCGGCCGAGCCGAGGCGGCCGGGCGCGATATCGCCCCGGACGGCTTGCTGCCGGCCCTGGCCGATCTGGTGGCCCAAGGGCCGAAGCTTGCGCCCCCGGCCATGGCCGTCAAGGGCACGGCCCTGCCGGCCTTTGATCCGCGCGGGGCCTACGGCCTGGCCTTGTCCCTGGCCGTGGGGCCGTCCGGCCCGGAGGCCTGGGGCGGGTTGTGCCTGGGTCATGAGCTGCTGCGAAAACCCGTGGCCACCGACCGGTTCAGCTTCGCCGGCAAGGCCCGAGCCGTGTTTTTGGGCGAAAACGCGGCCGCCGTGGCCGCCTCCCTTGGCGGCTGCCCGCTGTATGGGCTGGCCGTGGGGCTGGAGGAATGGGCGTTGGCCCTGTCCGCCGTCCGGGGCGAGGGGGTCAGCGCCGCCGAGCTGGCCGGCCTTGGCGGGCGCGCCGTGTTGGTCGAGCGGGCGATAAATGCCCGGGCCGGCCTGCGCGCCG
>JAEZEM010000499.1 GCA_023417745.1 Pseudomonadota bacterium | reverse complement strand
GAGGCGGCCAGGGCGGCGGCCAGGGCCGGGGCCAGGGTCGCGCCGCCGTAGGCGCTGCCGAGCACCCCGGCCAGGGTGATGCCGATCTGCACGGTGGAGAGAAAGGCCTCGGGCTGGGCCAGAAGGGTCAGGCAGGCCTTGGCTCGGCGGCTGCCGGCCTCGGCCAGGGCGGTCAGCCGAGCTTGGCGCGAGGCGACCAGGGCCATCTCGGCCATGGCGAAAAAGCCGTTGGCAAGGATAAGGGCCAAAACGGCCGCGAGTTCGAAGGCAACGGAAGACATGGGGGGCTCCACGGGGAGGGATTGCCCGGATGGGGCGGGCATCACGAGCCTATCCCGCGCAGGGGCGCGAGGCAATGGCGCGGCGGGCGTGGGCGAGGCTCAGTCCAGCCAGAGGGTGGGGACGGGGTAGCGTGGCGCCATGGCGTCGCGGCTGACCAGCACCGCGCCCTCGGCCAGGGCGCTGCTCCCCTTTGGGGCCAGAAGCGCCGTCTCCCAGAAGGACACTGCCGAAACGGCCCGCAGCGCGCCACGGGCTGGCCAGGACCGGCCGTCCGGTGCGTGACAAGCATTATCCCGCTCTCTCGTCTCTTCACCTTGACTCGCTGTAACTTAAAAATTACATAGAGAACATGAACGTCGTGCGCCGCTACCGAACCGAGGACGGCCGGGAGGTCATCACGCAGTGGCTGGACCACCTCCGGGACGTGCGGGCGAAGGCTCGAATCGTCGCTCGGGTGGATCGGCTCAAAGCCGGCAACCTCGGTGACTGCAAGCCGCTGCGGGACGGTGTTTCGGAACTGCGGGTGGACTACGGGCCCGGGTATCGCGTCTATTTCGGCGTGGTGGGCTTCCAGGTCATCTTGCTGCTTTGCGGCGGCGACAAACGGACCCAGGACGCCGACATGGACAAGGCCATCGAGTACCTGGCCGATTTCAAAAGGAGGGTGCAATCATGAAAAACTCTGATCGCGCCAGCGTCAGCCACGACGACGCCCTGGTGCGTGAACTGCGCGCCGATCCGGTCTATGCGGCGGAGTACCTCCAGGCCGCCATGGAAGATACCGAGGAACCGGCTGTGCTGCTCATCGCCTTGCGCCACGTGTCGGAAGCCTACGGCATGGCCGACGTCGCCAAGGCCGCCGGCATCAAGCGGGAGAGCCTGTATCGCGCCCTCTCGCCCAAGGGGAACCCGACGCTTAAAACCCTGATGGCGGTATTGAAGGCGGTCGGATTGCGCCTTGCCGTTGCGCCCGGGCTCACTGACCAGCAAGCCGCCTGTACCGGCTAGCCCGGCTTTTCCTGGAAGCGTTCGTCCCCTCCCCTGGCCGCACGCAAAAAGCCCCTGCCGCGCATCCGCGCGGCAGGGGCTTTGCACGGTCGGATCGGCCGGGGCCTACAGCGACAGCGCCCGGTCCAGGCGGGCCAGGGCGCGTTCACGGCCCAGCACCTCGATGGTCTCGAACAGCCCGGGGCTGGCCGTGGCGCCGGTGACGGCCACGCGCAGGGGCTGGGCCACCAGCTTGAACTTCAGTTCGCGTTCTTCCAGATAGCCGGCCACCGCCGCCTCCATGGAGGCGTGGTTGAAGCAGCACAGCCCGGCGAGCAACTCGCGCAGATGGGCCAGATGGCCCCGCACGTCGTCGGTGAAGAATTTCTTGACCGCCGCCATGTCGTAGACCAGCGCCTCGTCGGCCACGACAAAGCATTCGGCCTTCTCGGCCATCTCGACCATGGTCTGGGCCCGGGGCTGGAGCAGGGGCACGATGCGGGCCAGGTAGTCCAGGTCGAGATTGTCGAAGCCCCGGCGCTCCAGGAAGGCGTTAAGGAGCACGGCCAAGCGCGAGGCCGGACTTTCCTTGATGTAGTGGGCGTTGAGCCACAACAGCTTGGCCTTGTCGAAGACGGAGGCCGAGGAGCCGAGGTTGTCGGCGGTAAAAAGCGACACCAGCTCTTCGCGGGAAAAGATCTCCTGGTCGCCATGGGCCCAGCCCAGACGCACCAGGCCGTTTAACATGGCCTCGGGCAAAAATCCCTCGGTCTCGTATTCCATGACGGCCGTGGCCCCGTGGCGCTTGGAGAGCTTTTTCTTGTCCGGCCCCAGGATCATGGGCACGTGGCCGAAGCGGGGCAGGTCGAAGCCCAGGGCCTTATAAATGAGGATCTGGCGCGGGGTGTTGTTCAAATGGTCGTCGCCCCGGATGATGTGGGTGACGCCCATGGTGGCGTCGTCCACCACCACGGCCAGGTTGTAGGTAGGCGAGCCGTCGCCCCGGCGCAGCACCATGTCGTCGAGTTCGGCGTTGTCGATGGACACCGGCCCCTTGACCATGTCGTCGACCAGGGTGGCGCCGGTGACCGGGGCCTTGAGCCGCACCACCCGGCCCGGGCCGGGGCCAAGGCCGGCCTCGCGGCAGCGGCCGGAATACTTGGGCTTAAGCCCCTTTTGCCGAGCCTGTTCGCGCATGGCCTCGACTTCCTCGGGGCTGCACGAGCACCAGTAGGCGTGGCCGCTCTCCAGCATCTTGTCGATGTATTCATTATACAAATCGAAGCGCTGGCTCTGGTAGGTGATCTCGCCGTCGTGGTCCAGGCCCAGCCACTCCATGGCGTCCAGGATCGACTGGGTCATGTCGGACTGGGAGCGCTGGAGGTCGGTGTCCTCGATGCGCAGGAGAAAGGTGCCGCCGAAGTGGCGGGCCAAGAGCCAGTTGAAGATGGCCGTGCGCGCGCCGCCAATATGCAGGTAGCCGGTGGGGCTTGGGGCGAAGCGGGTGACGATGGTGCTCATGGGGGCTCCGGACGCTCGGGCGGGGAGGCCCCGGCCGGCGTGTGGCGTGGTGTCTTGGGGGAACCCGGGTCGGGCGTGGCCTGTTGCCGGGTGGGCCGGGAGGTAGCGCATGCGCCAGCCTCCGTCAACAGAAGGCCGGCCGGGAGGATGGCGCGGCGGGGATGGGCAAAGCAGCCAAGCCGTGCTAGATGGCCGGCAACACGACGGGACCGGCTCACGGCCGGGCCACGGAGTTTCTGAATGCTCAAAAAAACCGTCACCCTGGTTTTGTTCTTTGCCCTGTTTTTCGTCCTGGTCTCGGGGCTGGTGATGTTCACCGCCCCGCCGGCCCGAGTGGCCTCCTGGGCCGACTGGGGCTTTCTGGGCTTGTCGCGCCAGGCCTGGGAAGGGGCGCACCTGGCCATGGGGCTGCTGGTGGTCGCCGCCGGCCTGGTCCACGCCATGCTCCATGCCGACGCCTTCCTCGACCATCTGCGCGACGACGACGGCATGGTGATCGTTTTCACCAAGCCGTTTTTCGCCGGCGGCATCATCGTGGTCGGCCTTTTTGCCGCCGCCCTGGCCGGCGCGCCGCCCATGGCCCAGTTGGCGCGGCTGGCCGACCATCTCCAGGAACGGGCCGCCGACACCTACGGCGAACCGCCCTATGCCGCGGCCGAGCGCTCCACGTTGGCCGACTTTGCCCGGCGCATGGGCATGGACACGGAAAAGGCGTTGGCCCTTTTGCGGCTTAAAAACATCAAGGCCGACAGCGCCGACCTGACCCTGGGCGAGATCGCCCGGCAAAACCGGGTGGCTCCGGGCGGGGTGTTCGAGGCGCTCAAGATGGTCATGGAGCCGTCGGGCGGCACGACCACCGTCGCCGGCCTGCCCAAGGAGCCGCCGCCGGGCCTGGGGCGGCGCAAGCTGTCCGACATCTGCGAGGAATACGGCCTGGACCTGCCCCAGGCCCTGGGCCGGTTGTCCACGGCCGGGTTCAAGGCCCAGCCGGCCTGGACCTTGGCCGAGATCGCCAAGGCCAGCAACGTGCTGCCCATTGCCGTCTACGACGCGCTGCGGGCTGAAAAGGCCCCGGGTGCGGTGACCGTGGAGGTGGCGACTCCGGCTGAGCCGTCTACGCCCGCGCCGGTTGCTCCCGTTCCCGCCGTAGCGCCGTCGGCCGTCGCCCCGGCCCAGCCGACTGTCCAGCCGATGGGCCAGCCGGCTCCGGCCGCGCCGGCCCAGCCGACCCCGCCGGTCGTGTCGTCGCAACCCGTCTATCAGCCCCAGCCGACCGCTCCGGCCCCGTCGCCGAGCCCGTCGGTTCCCGGCTACGCCCCGTCGCCGCAACAGCCTGCCCCGGGCTCCCAGCCGTCGGCCACGGGCCATGTGCCCCAGACGCCGGCTTACCAGGCTCCGGGCTATGCGCCGACCTCTCCGGGCAGCGCGCCTGCCGCGCCGAGCTACGCGCCGTCGGCTCCCGGGAGCCAGCCCGGCTACGCCCCGGCCCCGCCGCCGGGCCATGTCGCCGCCGGCCCGGCGACCCCGCCGCCGGGGTTGGAAAAGATGATGCTGCAAAGCTTTTGCCGCGAATACGACATCCCGCTGTCCGTGGCCGTGCAGCGTCTGGGCCGGCACCGCATCACGGCCTTTGGCGACATGAGCTTCGAGGAACTGGCGCTGGAAAACAACCGCACCCCGGCCGACGTCATGCGGCTGGTGACCACGCCCTAGCCTCCGCCGGGAACAGGTTTGCCTGTCTTGACCGAAAAGGCCGCCCTTTGCCGGGCGGCCTTTTCGTTATGGCGTCGCGAGTAAAGCCGGAGCGTTGGATCGGGCGGCGCGGCTCTTGTGGCGTCCCTTAAAAAATACCATAGTATTTTTTAAGAAAAACTCATGGTTTTACCATGTTGCCTACGAAATGCCTTAGGCGCTTTTCGTGGAGGCGACACGATGGCTTGGGGCTTTCTCTGGCGCGGGCCGGCTCTTGGAGCGGGTTTCGGGGGGCTGTCCTACAACCGGGTCGCCACGACGCTCCAGATCGCCTCGGCCACGGCGTCCGGGGATGGCGCGGCGTCGATGACGGCGAAGCGGGACGGTTCGGCGGCGGCCAGGGCGCGGTAGCCCTGGCGCACGCGCTCGTGGAATTCCAGGCGCTCGGCCTCGAAGCGGCCTTCGGCCTCGGCCGTGCCGGCGGCGGCGTTGCGCGAGGTGGCCCGGGTCAGCCCCACGGTCGGGTCGAGATCAAGGAGCAAGGTCAGGTCCGGGACGAAGCCGGCGGCGGCCACGGCGTTGAGGTTTTGCAGCAAGGTCGTGTCGAGTCCCCGACCGTACCCCTGGTAGGCCACGGTGGAGTCGATGTAGCGGTCGCAGACCACCACCTGTCCGGCGGCCAGGGCCGGCCGGATCACCTCGGCCACATGCTGGGCCCGGTCGGCCAGATACAGAAACAGCTCGGCCCGGTCGTCGAGGCCGGCGGTCTTTTGAGACAGCAAAATGCCGCGCAGGGTCTGGCCCAGGGCGCAGCCGCCGGGCTGGCGCGTGAGGCAAACCGTCCGTCCGGCCGCCTCCAGGGCGGCGCGAAGCCGCGTCATCTGGGTGGACTTGCCCGAACCTTCTACGCCTTCAAAGGTAACAAACACTGGTGGACGTCCTTTTCCTTGGGCTTGGCCGGCCGGGGCGCTTCGGGACGCGGCGCGCGCGGCGGGTTGTAGAGGTAGCGTTCCAGGGTGCGCACGTAGGGCGACCAGCCGCCGGCCTCGTCGTCGTCGCCAAAGACCCCGAAAATCTGGTTCATCTTGGCGTCGATGTTGTCGGCGAAATGCAGGGCAAAGGCCTCGGCGGTCTTGGGCCGGCGCGGCGAACCGAATTCGTATTCGCCGTGGTGGGCCAAAAGGATGTGCTTGAAATGCAGGGCCAGCTCCGGCTCCACACCGCTTTTTTTGAGGATCGGCTCAAGCAGTTCCATGGCGATGACGATGTGGCCCAAAAGCCGCCCGGCGTCGGTGTAGTCGCGGCCAGGGCCGGAGGTCAGCTCCCAGGCCTTGCCGAGGTCGTGGCAGACGGCGGCGGCCAAAAGCGTGTCGCGGTCCAGGGCCGGATAGCGGTCGCAGATGGAAAGGGCCAGCCGGGCCACGGCCAGGGTGTGCTCCAGCAGGCCGCCCCGGTAGGAGTGGTGGACGCTCTTGGCTCCGGGGGCCTCGATGAGACGCGCCCGGAACTCGGTCTGGCCGAGCACCTTGGCCGTGAACTTGCGCCAGGGCGCGTGGGCGATCTCGGCCCGGCACAGTTCCAGGAGCTTTTCCAGCAGCACTTCGGGCGGTTCGGCGCTGGTGGGCACGAACAGCGAAAGGTCCGGGGCTTCGTCCTCGGGGGAGAGCACGGCCAGGCGTTCGATGTTGACCTGCGGCCGGTCGCGGTAGGCCCCGACCTGGCCCTCGACCCGCACGAACTGGCCCGGAGCCAGATCGGCGTAGAGGCTGGCGGCCGGGCTCCAGATCTTGGCCTCGATCTGGCCGGTGACGTCTTCCAGGACCAGCGTCCAAAACGGCCCGTTTTTCGCCTGGCCAAGCCTCGCGCCGCCGAGGCAGAACACCTCGGCCACGCCCTGGCCGGCGACGAGATCCTTAACGAAGATGTTTTTTTCCATGTGGGTAGGCGCGCGCCGGGTCATCGCGGGCGTTCTCGCCCGGTTGCGGCATCTTGGCCGGCGACGTTGCCCGGCCGGCCGGCGGTTGTCAACCGCTGCCGCCTTGGGCATAGTGCCTCGGCCGGAAATCCCGCCGGCAGGAGGCCTCATGCGCATTCTGCTCACCAATGACGACGGCATCCAGGCCGTCGGCATCCGCCATCTCTATAAAGGACTTATCGACGCCGGCCACGAGGTGCTGGTGGCCGCGCCCGTTTCCGAACAGTCGGCCGTGGGCCACGCCATCACCATTGCCTCGCCGCTGCGGGTCAAGGAATTCGTGGAAAACGGCTTTCGGGGCCTTGGCGTGTCCGGCACCCCGGCCGACTGCGTCAAGCTCGCGCTGACCACGCTGATGCAGGACAAGCCCGACCTCGTGGTTTCGGGCATCAACGCCGGGGCCAACGTCGGCGTGGACATCCTCTATTCCGGCACGGTCTCGGCCGCCACCGAAGGGGCGCTCATGGGCTATCCGGCCGTGGCCGTCTCGGCCGACGACTACGCCCCGGTCGATCTGCTGGAGCAGGGGGCCTATGTGGCCGCCTTCATCGCCGGTCGGCCCTGGGAAGTCGTGCCGCCGCGCACCGTGCTCAACCTCAATTTTCCCAAGCGGCCCATTGCCGAGACCCTGCCGCTGCGGCTGTGCCCGCCCACCCAGGCCGTGTACAAGGATTGGTACGTCACGCGTCAGGACCCGCGCGGCCGCGACTACCACTGGCTCACCGGCGTCATCCCCCCCGAGGCGCTGACCCCGGACAGCGACCGGGCGCTTTTGACCCAAGGGCACATCACCCTGACGCCGTTGCGCTTCGAACTGGCCGACGCGGCCGCCATGGAAAGCTTGGCCGCCCGACTCGGCCTGGGCGCGGACGTTTGACGGTTGCAATTTTCCGTCAATCCGGCATTATCGCCATCGTAAGAACTAACGTCCCAGACGCGGGCCGCACTTGATCAGCAGCACCAACATCATCGCCGCGGTCTTCGGGCACACTGCGCCACGCAGAGCGCATCGCCTTTCCGGAACCGGCATGAATATTCTCATCGTCGACGACTCCGACTCCTCACGCCTGCTGCTGTCCACCATTCTCAAGGGAGCCGGCTACGTCGATCCCCTGTGCGCCGGTTCGGCCGGCGAGGCGCTTATTCTCCTCGACGAGCGCTGTCAGGGAGGCGAATCTCCGGACATTGACCTCATCCTTATGGATGTGGTCATGCCCGACATGGACGGCATCGACGCCACGCGCCTGATCAAGGCCGACTCCCGGCTGCGCGACATCCCCATCATCATCGTCACGGTGAAAGACGAGGCGGCCAGCCTGGAGCGGGCCTTCGAGGCCGGGGCCATGGATTTTCTGGCCAAGCCGGTCAACAGCATGGAATTGCGCGCCCGGGTGCGTTCGGCCCTTCGCCTCAAGGAGGAGATGGATCAGCGCAAGGCTCGGGAACGGGAACTTGAGGCGCTCACCCGCAAGTTCGAGCAGCTCTCCAATCAGGACGGGCTGACCGGCGTGCCCAACCGCCGCTGCTTCGAGGACGCCTTCCGCAAGGAATGGCTGCGCTCACGCCGTGACGGCACGCCGCTTTCGGCGCTGATGATCGACATTGACTGCTTCAAGCTCTACAACGACACCTACGGCCATCTGCAAGGCGACCTGTGTCTGCGCCGGGTGGCCGAAGCCATTGTGGAAGCCCTCAAGCGTCCCGGCGACTTCGCCGCCCGCTACGGCGGCGAGGAGTTCGTGGCCCTGCTCCCCGGCACCGATCTGGCCGGAGCCCTGTCCATCGCCGGCATCATCCGGGGCAATGTCCGGGCCGCCAACATCGAACACGCCAGTTCTCCGGTGGCCGACATCGTCACCGTCAGCATCGGCATCTCCGGCGTGGTCCCCAACATGGATCTCGAACCCGAGACCCTGCTTGCCGCCTCGGACGCTGCCCTCTACCAAGCCAAGAGCGCCGGCCGCAACCGCGTCGAAGTGCGTCCGCCTTTGTAATAAAAAATGCCCCCGGCCCCCCCGAAGGGGGGAGGGGGCGTTGTCTTGACGGCCGGAGACGCGAATCTAGCCCAACGCGGCCAGCGTCTTTTCCACCGGCCGGCGCTCCGGGACCACCGGCAGCGGCTCCTTCCCGTCATGCACCGCCTCGGACACGTACAGGCCGCAAAAGCAGGCCCCGTATTCCGCCACGTCCGGGGCGCGGTACTCGCAGGGGCAGACCACGTCGCGGTCCAGTTCGAACTTGCCCGAAGCCAGCCGACACGGACAGGCCATGTAGCCGTAGCGTTCCTTGTTGGTCAAAAGCCCGGCCATGAGGTCGAGGACCATGGCCGTGTCGGGGTTGAAGTGAAACCCCTTGGCCGCCTGAAGGGGACCGAGCTTCTCGAAAAGTTCCTGGGCGTCCATCTTATTTGCCGCAGCTTTCCAGCATGGTGAGCAACTCTTCGCGCCGAAATCCCACGATGACCTTGTCGCCGATGACGATGGTGGGGAAGGACAGGGCGGGATTGAGCGAGCGCACGATGTCCATGATCTTGGTCCGCTCCTCCCCGGTCAGGTGATCGACGTGGACGCAGTCGTAGGGGACGTGCTTCTCTTCAAGGAATTCCTTGGCGTGCTTGCAGTGCACGCAGGTGCTCAGGGCATAGACCTTGATGTCGGCGGACATGGCAAACTCCTTTATCTGGCGGCGTTAGCGCGGCGTTTCTCGCATTCCGTTCCGTATTCCTCTTTCCAGACGCCGGGTCAAGTGCGAAAGGGGCCAAGTGAGCAGCAGATAGAACAGGGCCAGGGGCAGATAGGTTTCGAAGGTGCGGTAGGTGGAGGCGTTGACGACCTCGGCCGCCTTGGTCAGCTCGCGCAGGCTGATGACCGAGAGCAGCGAGGAATCCTTGATGCACGACACGAACTGGCCGGTCACCGGGGCCACGATGCGCCGGGCCGCCTGGGGCAGCACGACGTAAAGCAGGGCTTGGCTCCGGGTCATGCCCGAGGACATGGCCGCTTCCCACTGTCCATGGTCCACGGACTCCACTCCGGCCCGCACCATCTCCGAGATGTAGGCCCCGGAAAAAAGCGACAGGGTGAACGTGCCGATGACAAAGGGGCTGTCCAGCCGCACCACCACGCCGACGCAGAAATAGAAAATGAGGATCTGGACCAAAAGCGGCGTGCCGCGAAAGGCCCCCACGTACAGGGCGGCCAGCTCCGAAAGCACGATGTTGCCCGACACCGAGGCCAGGCCCGACAGCAGTCCGAAGCACAGGCCAAGGGTGATGGCCACCACGGACGCGGCCAGGGTCAGGCCCAGGCCGTCGAGGAAAATCGACCGGTAGGCCCAGACCGCCGACCAGTCCCAATGGTAGCGCAGGCGCGACAGCACCAGCCAGGACAGGCCGGCCAAAACGGCCAGGATGGCAAAACGCACGGCAAGGCGGGGCATGTCAGCAACACTCCGGGAAAAGGCCTGGGGCCGCGGCGGACAGGGGTCCGCCGGGGCGGCGGGGGCAGCAGGCGGCAGGCAACGGCGATCCGGTCATCGGCCCTTGGGGGCCGTGAACGCCCCGGCCGGCAGCACCAGCACGTACGGCACGCGCACGCCGAAATCCCCGGCCAGCCGGGCGGCAATGTCCTTGGACACGTCGCGCGGGGCCGTGGTCAGATAGACGGCGTTGGCTTCGGTCTCGATCTGGCCGGTTTCGTTTTTCCAGCCGCCGACTCCGGCTCCCAGTCGGGTGAAGCCGCCGTAGGTCTCGGCCAGCCAGGCCTCCAGGGCGGCGGTGGCGGCCAGGGCGCTTGCTCCGTCGGCCAGGGCGGCCGGCACGACGAAGAGGTGGGCAAAGACCTGTTCGGTGTCGGCGGCCGCCGGCAGCGGCCGGGCGGCGAGCAGGCCCAGCAGGAGCAGGGCGGCCAGGAATCGGCGAAAAAGCGGCATGTCGTCTCCAGGCAGGCGGCGGTTGGGGCGTCCGGTCGGGACAGCCCAGATGCTGGGGAGCCTGCCGGCCCTGCCGCCGCGCGGACGCGGGACAGGGCCGGCAGG
>JAEZEM010000343.1 GCA_023417745.1 Pseudomonadota bacterium | reverse complement strand
GGACCATCGCATCAAGGAGGTCCACCGTATGCGCACCGTCTTTTTCGTTCCGGCCGCCCTGGCCGCCGCCCTGATCCTCTCCCTGCCCGTCGCCTCGCGCGCCGCCCAGGAACATCCCGGCCATGTCGCCGACCCCGCCAAGCCCGCCGCCCCCGCTCCTGCCGTGGACCCGGACAAGGCTTACCTGCTCAAGCAGGAATTCACCGCCAAGACGGCCGAACTGCGCGGCAAGATCAAGGCCCGCGAGGCCGATCTGGAAATCCTGCTCGCCACCAAGCCCGGCGACGAAGCGGCCGTCAAGAAGCTCGCCGGCGACATCGCCGCCCTGCGCGGCCAGCTGGCCGAACAGACCGTGCTTTTCCGCCTGCGCTACGCCAAGGAAACCGGCACGCCCATTCGCCAGACCCTGCACCTCGGCAGCGGCCATGACGGCATGATGGCCGGCATGGGCCAAGGCGGCATGGACTGCATGATGATGGGCAAGGGCAAGGGCCAAGGTATGGGCATGATGATGGACGGCATGGACCACGGTTCCCCGGACCACGGGGCCATGGAACATGGCCCCGCCAACGCCCCCGCGCCGACGCCGCCGGCGCCGGCCGCCAAGCCCTAGCCTCGCACCCACGAAAGCGCCTTGAGCTTTCCCAGGCAACCACCGAACACAACATTATCCTTAAGAAATTCTCTCGTCTTTCTTGAAAGACACGACCATCTTTCGACGTGACGCTCCTCCCCGAACCGGCCGTCGCTCCTGCCCCGGGGCGACGGCCTTCTTGCGTCCCGGGACAGGCGTCCGGTCCGGACGGGCGCGCCCAAGGGCGATGCGTGCCTAAGCGCCGCCCGCCCGGCATACGGCCGGCAGCCAAAGATACGAGCTTGAGCGACGGCCGGCCTCTCCCCCTGGAATCCGGCAATGTCGCGCGCCGGGCGCGCCGCGCCCCTTGGTTGCCTCGCCCCGGCCCGGCTGCTACCCTGCCCCGGACCATGCACGCGCCGCCCGTCATCCCTGCCGCAACCAGCGCCGAACCGTCCCGGCGCATGTTCTGGACGCTGCTGCTTGCCGTTCTGGCCCTGGCCGCCGGACTGCGGCTGTGGCAGCTCGACACGCCCCAGCTGTGGGAAGACGACTACCTGAACCTCAGCCGGGCCGCCCTGCCGGCCTCGACCATCATCGCCGTCCAGCAACAGCTCGGGCCGGCCGACACCATCTACGATCTCCAGCCGCCGCTCCAGTTCCTTATCGTGCGCGCCGCCCTGGCCGTCCACGACAGCGTGCTGGCCGCCCGGCTGCCGGCCCTGGCCGCCGGCCTGGCCTCCATCCTGGGGCTGGCGCTACTCGGTGCGGCCTGCGCCGGCCGCCGAGCCGGGCTAATCGCTGCGCTCCTGTGCGCCGGGACGCTGTTTCACATCGACATCTCCCGGGCCATTAAGCTCTATGCGCCTTTTTTTTGTTTCTTCGTTTTTTCCATGCTGCTGCTGACCCGGGCGCTTGCGGCCACGCGCCGCCGGCTTTTGCTGCTGGCCGGCTATGCGGCGGTCACGGGGGCCATGCTCTGGGCCGGCTACCAGGGCGCGCCCATCCTGGCCGCCCAGGGACTCTGGGTCGCAGCCCTTTTCCTGGGCCGCAAGCCGCCCTTTGACGGCCCGGACCGGCTGCCTCGGCTGCTGCCAGTGGCCCTGGCCATGGCCCTGGCCACGGCCGCCTGGCTGCCCATCGCCCGGGGACCATTCATTTTACAGAGCTTTCTGGCCAATCCCCAGGCCTCTCTCACCAGCGGGCTGACCCTGGGGTTTTTCGCCGACATCCTGGGCGGCTTTTTCCACACCAGCTACCCCGTCTCGTCCGTCACCGTGGCCGGCGTCGCCGTCCTGGCCGCCCTGGGCCTTATCACCTGCCGCAACGCCACGACGTTGCTCCTTGTCCTGTGCGCCGCCGTCCCGGCTGCGACCATCCTCACGAGCAAATCCGACCTGCGCGAGCTGGTCAATTGGCGGCACCTCATCGCCGCCCTGCCGGCCGTGACCATCCTGGCCGGAGCCGGGGCCTCGCGCCTGGGCGGGCTTTTCGTTCGCGCCCTGCCCGCCCGGCTGGCCCCGGCCGGGGCGTTGCTTGTCGCCGGTGGACTGGCCGGTCTGGTCCTGACCGGACCGCTGTCCCAGCTGGGCGAATACGCCCGCCGCACCTTGACCAACGACCGGGATTTTTTCCGCTACGTCAGCCGCGCCCCCGGCCCCGAGGCCGCCCTGGCCTTCACCGGCTGGCAGCGAAACGCCCGGGCCTTCGCCGCCCGCTGGCACCTCGGCGACGAAGCCGCCGGCCCCGGCGACTTCGACCGCCCGGGCTACCGCCGCCTGCGCCTGGCTGACCAGATCTTCGCCCCCAGCCAACGCCTGCGGGCCGCGCCCGAAGGGACGCTGCTCGCTTCCTGGAGCGCCGCCGGCCTCCAGTCGCGTCTGGCCCTGGCCGGCTTTCCCAGCCGCGCCCCGCTGCTCCTTGTTCCTAACACCTCGGGCGCGGCCGGCTACAGCGACGATTTTCGCGACCACAAGGCTTACCGCGACGCCTATGCCCTCAAAAATATGGTGGCCGACGCCGAAGTGAGCCTGCTGCGCCCCGTGCGCTCCAGCCAACCGGCCGCCGCCATCTGGCGCTTCGATCTGCCGCCGGGGTCGCCGGCCCCCAAGGTCACGGCCGCCGTCGAGGCCGCCCTGTACAAACGCCACCCGAGCCTGCCGGCCGATTCGCGGCTGGTTATCGAGGCCAGTGCCGACGGCGCGACATTCACGCCGCTGGCGACTCTGGGCCACGACGATTTCCTGCTGCCCGACGGCACGCCGCGCCTGGAAAAGCGGCGTTTTTACGAGGAAGTGCCCTTCTATCAAGGTGTTGTGCGCACGGCCCGGGCCGAGGTCGATCTGACGCCCTTCCTCGCGGCCGGCTCGGTCCGGCTGCGGGTGCGCTATCTGCCGGGAACCAGCGAGGGCCTGCTCGCCCTGGCCGGGATCGCGGTCACGGGCACGGGGCTGGCCCCGGTCCCGGACGGCGGACTTTCCTTCTACGCCGCCAATCTGGCCCGCAACTGCGCCTCGCCGGCCTACGCCCCGGGCGTGACGCTCCTTGGCCCCCGGGCCATGGTCTTCGCCGCCCCGGATCAGGCCGCCCTGGCCGGAGAATTGCCCGGCGGCGCGACAGTGAACCCGCCCGAGGCCCTGGCCGCTTACGACGCCGCCAACCCGAACACGCCCCCGGCTTACATCCTGCCGGACGCCGCCGGGAAACCGGCCCTGGTCGTGGCCGACCCGGCTCTGGGGCCGGGTCACGGCGGCGCGCCCCTGTCCGACGCTGCGCCGCGAACCGGCCTGGACCTTGCCGGCGACGCGCCTCTTACCGTGCGGACCCTGACCCTGGCCGGCCGGCTGAGCGCCCCGGTTCTGACCCTTGGCGAGACCCGCGTTCCCATTCCCATCGCCGCTCCGGACGGGACCGTGGCGCGACTCACCCCTGGCGGCCTAGGGCTTTTATCCTTCACCCCGGACTTCGATCCGCCGGATTTCACCGACCGCCCGACCGCCCATTCCCTGAATATGGAGGCCTCGGATTCCTACCCGGGCTATGCCGGCGGCGTGCGCTGCCGGGCCGGAACGGACTGTTGGTTCGAATACGTGTTCGTGTCGGCCTTTCCCGTCACCGAGCTGCGCGTCATGGCCTATCCGCGCCTGTACGGCGACCCCGGGACCAAACGGCAATGCACGGTCACGTATGCGGCCGACGGCGGCCCGCCCACGACCATGCTCACGGCCCAGGCCGAGCATGAAGGCCGGTGGAACCGGATGTTCGACCGCCGCTTCGCCCGGGTGGTTCTGCCCAAACCGGCCACCCAGGTGGTCGTGCGCTTTACCCTTGTGGCCGAACCCTCGGCCGAGTTCTGGTCGCCCACGCGCCCCATCGACCGCATGGCTGTCGAGGCCGTCCTGGACGCCAGGAACCTGCCCCCCTTGGCCGTGCCGCCAGGGCGCAGCGAACTGACGCTTTCCGGGGGGGCGGGCAACGATTTCCGGGTCTGGTTTTCCGGCCGCGCGCTGGGGAAGGAACGTGTCTGGCCCGGGGATTAGCGCCGCACCTCGAAAATAGGCCGGCATTTTTCAAAATCGCACGAGTTTCAGGAGATTGCCCGCAAAGCGCCGCAGGGACCGGCGGCCCAGGCGGCTCCCGCAGCCGGATGGGCCGCTCCAACGGTCTTGCCATCGCCTGCCGCCGGCGCTACAAAGCGGCCGTTGTCCTCAGGGCGGGGTGGAAGTCCCCACCGGCGGTATCTCGGGTAAACCGGGGAGCCCGCGAGCGCCCGCGACGCGTCAGCGTTGCGGGGTCAGCAGACCTGGTGCGAAGCCAGGGCCGACGGTCACAGTCCGGAAGGAAGAGGAAAGACGGCATTCCCCGCCGCCGGAGCGTCCGGCGCGTGGCCGGCCGGGTGCGCGCATCCGGTCTGGTCGTCTCTTTGTCCGCCCTGATTCTGGCCCAAACATTCGTTATCGGAGAAAGCCATGAATCAGCCGTTTTCCAATGTCGACGCCGCCATCGCCCGCGCCCGGGCCGCCATCGAAGCCATGCGCCAAGGCCGGGGCATCCTGGTGGTGGACGATCTGGACCGCGAAAACGAGGGAGACCTCATTTTCGCCGCCGACACCCTCACCGCGCCGCAGATGGCCATGCTCATCCGCGAATGCAGCGGCATCGTCTGCCTGTGCCTGACCGAGGAGAAGGCGCGCCAGCTCGATTTGCCGCCCATGGTCGCGGTCAACACCTGCAAGAACGGCACGGCCTTTACCGTCACCATTGAGGCGGCAAAGGGCGTGACCACCGGCGTTTCCGCCGCCGACCGGGTGACGACCGTCAAGACCGCCGCCGCGCCGGATGCCAAGCCCTGCGACCTGGCCCGGCCCGGCCACGTGTTTCCGCTCATTGCCCGCCCGGGCGGGGTGCTCACCCGTCGCGGCCACACCGAGGCCACGGTGGACATGTGCCGGCTGGCCGGCCATGGCCCGTGCGGGGTGCTGTGCGAGCTGACCAACGCCGACGGCACCATGGCCAAGGGCGACGAGATCGCGGCCTTTGCCGCGACCCATGATTTCCCGCTGGTCAGCGTCGCCGACATCGTGGCTTTCCGCCAGGCCACGGGCGACTATTAGCCGGCCCTCCAAACGCCGCCGCGCCGGGGGAGCCCTCCCCCGGCGCGGTCTTCCCCTGGCGCGCCCATCAGCAACGTGATACGCGCCTTGGCCATGGTCGACGCGACAGCCGATACACCCGCCGCCCGACGCGCCAAGCGCCGGTTCCTGGCCCGGCGGCGCTGCCTGCGGGCATTGCGGCGCACCTTGGCGTTCATCGTCGTGGTCACGCCTTTTTGCTATTTCGGCTTCCTGCTCTGCTGCCATATGCCGCCGGAATGGCAGCGTGGTCTGCCCGACCTGATCCTTCTTTACGAATGGTGGATGTTTTTCCGCAACGTTTTTGCGCTGTTGCGAAACATCTGGTTCACACCGCTCCTGGCCGTGCTGCCGCTGCTCGTCAACGTGGTCTTTGTCGTCGCCTATCCCCCCGGCCAAGCCTGGAAAATCCGTCGCGACACCTACTTCAACCAGTTCCTGGATGACCGCCTGGCCGTGATCAAACACATTGAGAACGGCGATTTTCCGGGATTTACGCCACGTGAAGGCAACGTTGCCTTGCCAGAAGCTTATGCGCATACATCGCTTCCATTCGGGCGTGTCTCCTACACCCGGGGAGACAATGGCTACACCATCTTTTTTTATACTTCCTGGAACGTCTTGGAAACATACCAAGGTTTTGCCTTTAATAAAGAATATAGCAAAGACCATTCTCCTCCCCAGGAAGACTACAAATATATGGAGTTTATGGCACCACTGTGGTACTATCTTGAATATTGATCTCACAGATTACGCACTTAGATGTTTCTCCAAGAGCACACCATGGCACCATTCCGCAAGTAAAAAAATCAATGCAGAGCCTCTATAACTCTTGACGGAAGCCGACCAAAGCTCTCCCACTCCTCTCCTTCGACGATAGGTCGGATAGTATCCAGGTCACGGAGCATTTCACCCACGGACGTCTTTTTTACAAATACCTCCCTAAAATACCTAAATCCATTTTTTATCATTTCCTGATCTCTCTCCTGATCGCCGTAGGGCGGTTGGCCCAAGAAATCCATCGAATGATGCAATCCATAAGCAGCAGCACTTGCGACGTCATCCTTACCAAGCTTCCTAGCTGTATCAACAATAGTTTGAACCAAACCAGCTGCCCGCAATGCTGCATTCTCTGAGAATCCGAATGCTAAAGCAACAGCTCCATAATTGAAGTTGCCGAAATCTTCATATATCCTATTATATCCAAGCACTTTGTAATCCATTTCCCCCTTTGGAGCAAGGCGCTCAATGAACCATGCATTGCTTACGCTTACCAAGGCTCTGCGAATATTCCAATCGATGTCAACGCCTGGAGGCGATAGCGGTATATGGATAGGATCATACTTGGATGAATATTGACTAGGCGCACCATACGACGAGCCTATGTTTCTGCCTTGTATCTTATTTTGGATCGCAAAAGCGGATTCAATTTCAAAGCTTCCCAGGCTCCGGGAAAGTTGTGATCGCAAAGACCATTCTACTTCCAATTCGCGTGGCTCGCTGGGCATAGACACTCCATTTTGAAGATCTTATAAATCACCGACACTACACTCATCACAAATCTATAAACCTACTATTCCGTCAACATTTCGCCAAGCCCGTCATCCCATTATCACATTCCAGCCGACCTCGACACCAGGAGGACTCTCTGGAATTTGAACAATCCTCGACACCGCATCCCTGCTTCCAGATTCCGAATACGCCCCACCTTGCACGGCATAAGCACTGACTCTACCCAACAATGCGTATGTCGCCTCAGCTTCCAGCCCGCTCAAACTTCTATAATAATCCAGCTGCAGTTTGAATTCAGACGGACCTTCAGGCGCATCCTGAGACATAACAGACCTCACATTCTAGATAAAAAAGTTGCTTCTCTACACCCTAATAAGTCCATGCAATTCTATTTGTGTCAACCGGTATTTTTTGCTAAACTATAAATCTCAATTTTACAGAGTTACCATTGAGAAAGCATAGGCCCCTTACTCCTGCGGGACACTCCGCCTTCCTGGCCCGGCGGCGCTGCCTGCGGGCATTGCGGGCAACCCTGGCCTTTGCCGCGCTTGCCGCCCCTTTTTTCACCAGCGGATTTGTGCTGACCTGCCGCATGCCGCAACACATGCAAAGCGTCATCGTCGAAGGCGCGACGTGGTACTTCTTCTGGCTCTTCTTCAGGAACGTCGGAACCGGCATCAAACACTTTCGCCGCGCTCCGCTCCTGTCCCTGCTGCCCATTGCTGTGTATATTTCCTCGCTAACCTTCTTGTTGTCTGGGGTACTCTGGAAGTTCAACTACACTTCCTATTTCAAGCAGTTCTACGCTGAGAGAATGCATGTCGTCGATCTCTTGCAAAATGGCGTCCTGCCCTGCTCCGACAAGATACCAAAAGTCGTCACGCTGCCGCCAGCGCTTGGCCACATCGTACCCAAGGATTATCCCGTCTTGTGTTCAAAAAGCGCATCCGGCTTGCGCGTGGAATTCGTCATAGAAGAAGAGACGACGGCACGCAGCAGCTTCGTGTATGCCCCGCCGCAGGACATGGAAACGCCGCCGCCGGGAACCAGCCTGCTGCAAATAACCCCTCTGGCCCCGAAGTGGGCCTTGGCGTGCTACTGGCGCGACTGACGCCGCCGCCCCTGGCGCGCCCATCGGCAACGTGATACGCGCCTTGGCCATGGCCGACGCGACAGCCGACACACCCGCCGCCCGCCTTGCCAAGCGCCGATTCCTGGCCCGGCGGCGCTGCCTGCGGGCATTGCGGGCCATGGCGACCTTCATGGCGCTCGTCACGCCGTACGCCTATTGCAGCATGGTCCTGACCTGCCGCATGCCCCAGACAGCGCAAAACGCCCTCGCCTCGGGCATTTTCTGGTATCAATGGTGGCTTTTTTTCGAAACGCCGGCTCGTTTATCCGAAACGTCCGCTACGCGCCGTTCCTTGCCTCATTGCCGCTTTTGCTGAACCTCTCCTACATCCTCTTTTACCCGCCTGGACTTCCGTGGGTATACAATTACGAATACTATTTCCGACAATTCTACGCCGACAGAATGGAAGTCGTGCGTCTGATCGAAGCCGACACGTTGCCTTGCCCGCCGGGTGGGCAGAACACAATAGCCTTGCCGCCGTCCCTGAACCATACGGCGCTTTACGGCAAAACCGTAGAATGCTCTCACGACGACGGCTACCGGATACAGTTTTATTTCGACAAGGAGTTTTATACGCTCCACTGGTTCGAATACTCGCGCCAGTACCGCGACGCCGTCCCGCCGCCGGACAATCCGCGCCTGGACATCCAGCGCCTGGCCCCGCTGTGGGCCGTGCTCTCCTACGGCTAGGGCGCGCCGCGAACGGCCCTAATCGCCACAACGCGCCATAAACCCGGCCTTGCCTATTTCCCGGCCCTGGCCTACAGCCAAAATATGGAAATTCCTGCCAAGGACGCCATCGCCGCCGCCAACCGGCACTACAAGCGCAGCCTGACCTTGCGCTATCTCGTCGCCTTGAGTCTGGCCGCCGTCCTGGCCCTTTTCTCCTATCTGCTCTTTCGCCACATCATGGCCGCCGTGGACCGCGCCGCCGCCGTCACCGCCGTGTCCGGCTCCCAGCGCCTGCTCACCCAGCGCGTGCTGGCCCAGTGCCTGCTTCTGGCCGCCGCCGACAACGACGAAACCCGGCGCGACATCAAGGCCCGGCTGGCACAAGCGCTTGCCGCCCTGGAGGTCAACCACCAGCGCCTGCTGGCCGACCTCGACGACCCTGCCTCCCTGGCCGCCGCCGCCCCGGACCTGCGCGACATCTACTTCAAACCGCCCTACGACCTGGACAAGGGCATGCGGCTTTTCCTGCAAAACGCCCGTGTCTTCATCAATTCCGAGACGGCCAGGCCCCAGCTCTCCGACCAGGCCTTCCAGAATCTGCTGGCTTTTGGCGAAAATGAACTGCTGCGCGATCTCGGCATGGTCATCCAGCGCTACCAGCAATTGGCCATGTCGCGGCTGACGGTGCTGCGCCGGCTGGAAAGCGGGGCCGCCATTTGCATGATGGCCGTTTTGGCCGCGTCGGGACTGTTTATTTTCCGGCCCATGGTGCGCCGCATCTGCGCCGACAGGGAAAGCCTGCAGGGCGCCAACGACGCCCTGGCCGAGCTGGCCGTCACCGACCAGTTGACCGGGGCCTACAACCGGCTCAAGTTCAATGAGGTGATGCACACGCAGGTGGCCCGCGCCGCCCGCTACGGCGAGGCGCTGTCCGTGGTCATGTTCGACATCGACCATTTCAAGGTGGTCAACGACACCTACGGGCACGGGGCCGGCGACGACATGTTGCGGGAGCTGGCCCGGCGCGTGACCGAGGCCACGCGCGGCGTGGATTGGCTTTTTCGCTACGGCGGCGAGGAATTCGTGGTGGCCGCGCCGCATACGGCCCTGGGCAACGCCACGCTCTTGGCCGAGAAGCTGCGGCTCATCGTAGCCGGCAAGCCGTTTCCCCACGGCATCGCCGGCAGCATCAGCCTGGGCGTGGCCGAGCTCAAGCCCGGAGAATCGGTAGAAGAGCTCATGGCCCGGGTGGACGCGGCCCTGTACACGGCAAAAAACGCCGGCCGAAACCGCGTGGCCGTAGCCGGTTGCGCCTCGGAAAACGGCAGCCAGTGCCCCCTCCCCCAGCCCCTGCCGACCGCCTGACATCCCCCCTTCAGGGAGGGTCCGAGGGGGTTACCCCCTCCCGGCCGCCGGAGGCATCCTCTCCCCAAACACCGCCGCAGGCGCGCCGGCCAGGGCTTCCAGGCGGGCGGAATCGAGAATCTCCACCGCGCTGCCGGTCAGGCTGATGAGCCCCTCGTCCACGAAGCGGCGCAGCACCCGGGACAGCGTTTCGGGAATGGTGCCGAGGTAGGCGGCCAGCTGGCCCTTGGGCAGGTCGAGGGGCAGCACGCGTTTCTTGCTTTGCGCGCCAAGGAGCAGCAGATGGGAGGCGAGCCTGGCCGGCACTTCGCGCAGGCTCAAGTCTTCGAGCTTTCGCACCAGCTGGCGCAGGCGGATGGAGAGCAGGCCGAGCATGGTCAGCGCCAGATCCGGGTCATCGGCCAACAGCTTGCGGAAGCGTTCGCGCGGGAAAAAGAGATAATCGCCCTCTTCCATGGCCTGGGCGTTGGCCGGATAGACGCCGCCGGCAAAGACCGCCACCTCGGCGAACACCTCGCCTGGGCCGAACACGTGGATGATGTGCTCCTTGCCGGCCAGCGAGGTCTGGTAGATGCGCACCTTGCCCGAGGCCACGGAGAAAAAGCCCTCGGCCGGATCGCCGGAAAAAAAGATGTCCTGGCCGCGCGCATAGCGCCGCACCTCGGCCACAGCGGCCAGGGCGGCCAGTTCCTTGGGGCCTAGCCCGGAAAACAGACTGATGTCGGCCACGGCCTGAATGGTGTCGGTGTCGGTGTCCACGACTCTTCCTCCCTGTTGACGCCGCTGACGCCATTTGACGCCGCTTGACGTAAGTCAAGGCGCGGCCGGGCGACCCCTGTCACCCTGGCCGAACCACATGTTCCCTTAAACGGTAAAAACCGGCAAAGGATGCGCCATGACTGCGGAAGTCGTCATACTCGAAACCTGCCGGGGCGTCACGCCGGGAGTCTGCCCCCACGCCGCGCCCCTGTCCACGAACACGCTGGCCGAGCTGGTCGAACTGGCCGCCTGCGCCGCCGTGCCCGAGGCCCTGGCCGACCTGGCCCGGCCCCTTCGCCGCCACGAACAGTTCCGGCTGGCCGTCTCGGCCTGCCCCAACGCCTGCGTGCGGCCCCAGGTGGCCGACCTGGGGTTCATCGCCGTGCGCGAGGCGAGCATCGACCCCGAGGCCTGCCACGGCTGCGCCGCCTGTTCCGAGGTCTGCCCGGACGCGGCCATACGCCTGGCCGCCGGCAAGGCCATCATCGACCAGGGCACATGCCTGGGCTGCGGGGCCTGCTCCCGGGTCTGCCCGAGCCGGGCCATCGCCAATGGCCCGGTGGCTTATCGCGTCTTCCTGGGCGGCAGACTGGGCCGCCGGCCGCGCCTGGGCGCGGAACTTGGCCACGCCCTCGCCCCCCGAGAGGCCGTGGAGCTGGCCCGCCGGACCCTGGCCGTCTTTGCCCGGGACATGCGGCCGGGGCTGCGCTTTTCCGATCTCGTCTTTCCGGGCGGCCTGCCGGGGCTGCCGGCTTGGGCGCTGTCATGACGGCGTTTGGCGTGACTCTCCAGTTCCTGGGCCTGCTCGTCTTCGCCGCCCACAGCCTGCGCGGCGGCGACATGGGCCTTTGCGCTTCCGTCCTTGTCCTGGCCGGCTGGCTGGCAGCCCGGCGCGACCTCGCCCGATGGCTGGTCGGCCCGGCCC
>JAEZEM010000488.1 GCA_023417745.1 Pseudomonadota bacterium | reverse complement strand
TCCTCGCGCGTCATGACGCCTCCTTGCGTTTGGCCGGGCGGTAGAGCACAGCGCCTTCAAGCCCGTACTCGGGCTTGTTGGGCTTCAGACCGCCGGCGGCCAGCTGGTCGGCGAACAGCCCGACCGGTTTGTTGCGGTCGCCAAAGGACCGGGCCCCGGTGGGACAGGCCTCCACGCAGGCCGGGACAAGCCCCCGCGCCAGGCGTTCCCGGCAGAAGTCGCACTTGTCGACCTTGCCGGTGCGCGCGTCGATGAAACGCATGTCGTATGGGCAGGCGGCCAGGCAAGCTCCCGTGCCGGTGCACCGCTTGGGGTCCGTGACCACGATGCCGTCGGCCTCACGGCGTACCGCGCCGTTGGGACAGACCGGTAGGCACGGCGCGTCGCGGCACTGGTTGCACAGGGTGGGCAGGAAACGCAGCACGGCAAAGGAACCGGAGGCGTCCTCCGTCTCCTCGACCCGGGTGGGAAAGCCGCCGGGCATGACGTCGTTATGTTCCTGGCAGGCCACTACGCAGGCCAGGCAGCCGTTGCAGCGGCCAAGATCAATGATCATGGCATAGTCCGGGGTCGGCGTATCGGCGGCCAGGCCTGTCGCCGGCAGGACGGCGGCGGCCAGGCAAGCGCCAAGACCCTGGCGCAAAACCATGCGTCTGGTTGGCATGGATGCCTCCTTGGCATCGGCCGCGTCCGACTGGACGCGGCCGTATAAAGGTGCGAGGTGGCCTAGTCGGCCTTGAAATCGACGGTGTAGGCGAAAGTCTTGGGGCTGAAGAAATCCAGGGTGCGGCCGTCGACCTGGGCAAAAGGATACATGTAGTAGGTCAGCGGGGGACCGGCCTGCTTGGGCGCCAGGGTCACGTCGGTGGTTCCGCGTTCCAGGGCGATGCGGAACAGATCGTCCCCGCCCCAGAAAAACTCCACCCACTGCTTGGCGTTCTTGAGTTCCAGCTTGTTGACCAGCATCATCTTGCGCACATCGGCGGGATCGACCGGAACCCAGCCCGTGCCCGGCAGATAGAATTCCACCCAGCAATGGTAGTCGCCGGTGATGGCTCCAGTCTTGGGATCGGCCATGCGCAGGCCGTAGACGTCGCGGCAGGGAATGCCGGCGGCCCGGGCCACGGCCACGAACACGGAGCTGATGTCGGCGCATTTGCCGCCGCCGTTGCAGCTGGACAGCGTGCGGCCCGGCTGGCCCAGACCGCAGCCCACGACGTCGTTGTCGCGGTAGGTATGGGCAATGACCCATTCGTAAACGCCGCGCGTCTTGGCCAGGATGCCCTTGCGCCCCTTGGTCGCTTCCTTGGCCATGGCGGCGAAGGATTGCTTTTCCTGGGGCGAAAGGCCCGCCTGCTTGAGATAGGGCGCGACCTCGGCCGGGATGGGGCCTCCGTTGTCCACGAGCCCGGGCATCTTGGCGTAGTGGGCGTCGACGTGAAAGGACAGCGTCAGCTTGGGCTTTTCCTTGGGCTCTTTCCACTCGGCGTAGAGGGAGACCGCGCCGCTGGCCGGGTCGCGGTAGACGCCGGACTGCTCGAAGTTGCCGCCAAGGCGCATGTCGCCGATGTCCTGGTTGGCGTCGGAAAGGGGATACGGCAGCCACAGCCGCACATTCTTGGCGCCGGCTTCAGCTTGAACATCAACCGTGTAGGTGACGGTTCCACCGCGCACCGTTTCGGCCAAGGCCGGAGCGGACAAGGCAACAAGCAACACCAAGACACAGGCAAAACGCAAACGCATGGAACCTCCCAGCAAGGGCAAAAGGATTCACGATCACCAATTCACTATGGATCGTGCCTTATGCCACAGGCGACAGGCTATTCACCAATCGTTTGTTGCTATCGCCTCCCCGACCACCCATCACGAAGCGTCATAACATCGTGTCAGACCAGGGCGTCGGTCACCACCACCTTGCAGCCGAGCGTCCGGCGCACCGGACAGGTCCGGGCGGCGCGCAGGATGCGGCGGCGGTCGTCGTCGGCAAGGTCGCCTTCCAGGGTAATGGCGCAGGCGTAGGCCGCTGTTTCCGGTTCCGAACGGTCGAGATTCACGGTCACGGCGACGCTGGTCAGGGGGATGTCGTGGCTGGCCGCGAACTTGGTCATGATCATGACCAGGCAGGAGCCCAAGGCCGCCTCCAGCAGTTCGTGAGGCCGAAAGCCCTGACCGGCCCCGCCTTTGTCCGGGGTGGCGTCGCAAACGCCGGTAAATTGGCCATTGCCAAAGGCCACCTGCAAGGGCGTGGGGAGTCCTCGGCATTCAATCATACGCTTGTCTCCTTTTCCTACTCATTGACCCAATTGACCGGCAATAGCCAGCAAAAAGCCCCTGCCGGCAATTGCCGACAGGGGCTTTTTCAAGGCGTTGCACGGTCTGCATAGCCTCATCAGGGCTTGACGCGATAGATGTAGGCCTTTTCCGGCAACAGATACTTGCCGGCCAGTTCCTTGAGCGTTTCGGCCGAGACCTGCTGGGCCGCCTCCACTTGCTGGCGCTCGCGGTCCAGGGGCCAGCCCCGGGCCAAGGCATTGGCCGCTTCGCTGCTGCGCGCCTTGAGGCTTTGGCGATCACGGTAGTAGTCTCCGGCCATGACGTTTTTGGCGCGAAGCATGAGTTCGTCAGGTAGCGGCGTGATGCGCAGCTGCTCGGCCACCTCCTTGAAACCGGCCAGAGCCGCGTCGGCCTTGTCCGGAGAGGTGCCGATGTAAAAGGCCAGGAACCCGGCCTGGGGCGACTGCCACAGGAAGGAGGTGACGGAATAGCCGAGGTTTTCGCCGTCGCGAAGGCGCGTGAAGAGCAAGCCGGACTGGCCGGCCAGGGTTTCGTTTAAAAGCGTCAGAGCCGGCGTTTCCGGGCTGTCGCTGCCGGGCACGGGGAAGATCATGAACAGATGTTCCTGGTTGCGCTCGGTGAGGGTGGCCGCGCCGTCCCGGGTCTGGCCCCAGGCAGGCACGGGGAAGGCGAAGGGTTTGGCCGGACCGCCGGCCTTGGCCAGGGTTTCGGCCAGCCGGCGCACGGCGGCGGGGTCGAAGTCGCCGCAAACGGCCATGACCCAGGGCATGGCCTGTTGTCCCTTCCAGAAGCCGGCCACGTCCTTGGGCGTGAACTTGGCCACGGCGGCGGCTTGCCCCAGGCGCATGTAGCCGTAGGGGGAATCGCCAAATAAAAACGGGAAGATGCGCCGGAAAGCCAGACCCATGGGCTCGTCTTCCTTGGCCTTGATGGCGGCGAGCTGATCCTTGACGTCCCGGGCAATCTCGGCCGGAGCAAAGGCCGGCGTAGTCAGCACCTCGGCGAAAAGGCCGTACAGGTCGGTCTGGAAGCGGCTGGGGAAGCGCGCCCCAACCGAGAAGGAATCACGGCCCGAGGCGGCCGAGATCGAAGCCGAACGGTCGGCCAGGAAGTCTTCCACGGCATTGGCCGAACGCTTGGCCGTGCCGCTGGTCAGGCTGCTCGAAGCCAACTCCGCCAGCCCTTGTCGGTCCTTGGCCAAAAGGGCGTCGCCGCCGTTAAAGACCATGGAGATGGAAACGTAGGGCAGGGTCGTATCGGGCAGCAGAACCAGGGTGCGGCCCTGGCCCAGGGACACGGTCTCCACGCCGGTCTTGTCGGCGGCGGGGGCGGTCGCGGCTTCGCTCGTCTTGGGTTTGGGCCAGACGCGCCCGGCCGTTTCCTCCAGGCCGGCGGCGGTGACCACGGCCTCGTCGGCCTTGGGGACCAGGGCGGCCACGGTCAGGCGCTCGGGGCGAAACGTGGCGGCGATGACGGCGTCAAGGCTCTTGCGGTCAACGAGCTGCACCGCGCGCAGGTAGTTGGCCTCGCCGCCCGGCTCGTAGCCGTAAAACTGGAAGTAGCCGGCCTTCATGGCCAGGCCGGCCAGGGTCTCTTTGGCTCCGAAAAGACCGTCCTCGGCGTTGCGCTTGACCCGCTCGATTTCCTTGTCGCTGAAAGCCGCGCCGGAGAGCTTGGCCAGATCGGCCAAGAGTCCCTGCCAGAAGGCGACCACGTTCTTGGCGTCCAGGGTGGCGTCTATGAGGAAAAGCCCGGAACGCTCCAGGGTCATGGCCGAACAGGAGATGTCGTCCACGAGCTGCTTTTCGTATTTGAAGGCGCGGTACAGCCGGCTGGTCTCGTCGCCGGCCAGAAGCCCCGAGAGCACGTCTAGAGCGGCCTCGTCGGCGCTACGCAGGGCCGGCATGGGGAAGGCGATCTGGAGCCGCACCTTGCCCCACTGGCCGTACTCCACCGCCACCGACTTCGTGAGCGTCGCGGGCGCGGCATACAAGGCCGGGGGGGTCACGGTCCGGTCATTTCGCAGATCGCCAAAAAGCGCCCCGGCTTCGAGGAGCACCTCGTCGGCGCGGACCTTGCCGGCCACCACCAGCAGCATGGACTGGGGCTGGTAGCGCTCGGCCACGTAGTCGTGCAGGTCCTTGTCGGTAAAGCCGGAAACCGTCTCGGGATAGCCGATGACCGGCCGGCCGTAGCCCAGGCCCGGCCAGACCAGATCCTGGGTCAGCTGGAACAGGCGGCTGTCCGGGGCGTCGCGGCCCCGGGCGACCTCGGAGAGCACCACCTGTTTTTCGCCGTCCAGTTCGGCCGGGTCGAACTTGGCCCCGAAGATCATGTCCTTGACCACGTCCAGCCCCAGCCGCCAGCGCTCGGCCGGCAGATCGACCCGATAAATGGTGCTGTCAAAGCTTGTGGCGGCGTTGAGTTCACCGCCCGCGCCCTCGATGTCCGAGGCCACCTGGCCGGCCGGCCGTTTTTCCGTGGACTTGAACACCATGTGTTCAAGCAGGTGGCTCAGTCCCGCCTGCTTGGGCGTCTCATAGGCCGAACCGGCATGGACAAAAAGCCGCACCGACACCAGCGGGAACCGGTCGTCCTCGATGGTCATGACGGTCAGCCCGTTTTGCAGCCTGGCCACCTTGGGGGCGTCGGCCGCAAAGGCGGCCGTGGACAAGAGCAACAACACCGGGACAAAAGACAACGCAACGCACCAGCGCATGGGCACCACTCCTTGTTCCAATTCCACACTTCAAGCAAAAACGGCTTGAGGCGAATTTCATGCAACATCGTGTATTTTGAAACCATGGCGCATGTCATGTTTCAAAATAGGCATCAGCAGCCGTCCGCCCCGGGGTAGGACGGACGGGACAGATCACGGTGCGGGCTTTTGGCGGGAAAGGGAACTTAAAAAAGCTTCACGAAAGGGGAAAAACGCCGCCGTCGGCAAAGGCGACGTTGGTCTTTTGCAAGTCGTATCGGCCCCGGACAAGCCCGGGACAGACCGCTTCGACCAGGCGCAGAGGGCTTAGATAGGTCTCGGAAAAATCGCAGGAAAAGCGCACGCGACCGGGGCCGGCCGGCAGCACGCCGCGCACCACGGTCTTGGCGTCGAGGCTGCGTGGTCCTTTCTTGGACTCCCAGGTCACGGGAAAGGCGTCGGCCGCCTCGAAAGCTTCGAAGCCCAGGCGGCAGGCCTCGGCCTGCTCGTCCGGCACGGTCAGCTCGTAGGTCTCGACCACCGGATGGGCCACCTTGCGCCCGCCGGTCAGCTCGTCCACACCAACCACCACCAGACCTTCGGGCAGATTGGGATTAAGGAGCGCGGCAAATTCGTCCGGGGCAATGGGTTCGCGCAGGAAAAGCCCCATCCACTCGGCCCGGCTGGACACGCCCACGGGCAAGGCCCGGCCAAAGGAAATCTGGGGCAACGGATGGTAGCCGGCCGAGAAGCTCGGCTTGAGCCCGGCCCGGCGCAGGGAGCGTTCGATGACCCGGCCAAGCTCCAGTTGGCTTAAGTAGATGGCGCTGCCCTCCTTGGCGTACCAGACCCTAAAATGGGCGGCCTTGCGGGTGATATCCTCCCGGGGCGGGGCCGGCGGCGCGGCCACGGCCTCGCGCTCCAGGGCCGCACGGTTGAGCCGGGGCTTGATCACCGTCTCGGCGGTCAAGGGACTCTTGCGGCCGGCGTCGTTGCACACGCCGCAGCCGGTGCAGTCGCCAAAGCGGCAATCGGCGGTGATCGTGCCGGAAAGCGCCCGCTTGCGCTCCAGACGCAGATAGGCCGGCGACACGCCGCAGGACAGGTGATCCCAAGGCAGCGCCCTGTCCAGCGGGCGCTCGGCCAGCCAGTCGGCCGGATCGAGCCCGGCCTCGGCGAAAATCTCCAGCCACGGGGCCAGGGAAAAGCGGTCCACCCAGGAACAGAACAGCGCGCCCTTTTGCCAACCGGCCTCGACCAGAGGAGCCAGCTCCCGGCCTCCCCGCGAGAACACGCCTTCGAGAAAACTCATCTCCGGCTCGTGCCAACGCAAGGTCAGGCGACGGTCGGCGGCGAAAAGCTCGCGCAGATAGCCCACCCGGCCACGAATCTGTTCCAGGTTGATCTGACCGTGCCACTGAAACGGCGTGTGGGGCTTGGGCACGAAGGGCGAGATGGCGGCCGTGACCTGCAGGCGCTTGGCGCCCTTGGGGGCCTGGGCCAGGACTTTCTTGGCCAGTTCGAAGATACCGTGGACGTCTTCCTCGGTTTCGGTGGGCAGCCCGATCATGAAGTAAAGCTTCACCTGTTGCCAGCCGTGTTCGAACAGGCGCGAGGCGTGGGAGAGGATGTCCTCCTCGGTGATGCCCTTGTTGATGACGTCGCGCAGGCGCTGGGTGGCGGCTTCCGGGGCCATGGTGGCCCCGGTGCGGCGGATGCCGGCCATCATGTCAAGGATGGAGTCGGACAGGGTCCCGGCCCGCAGCGACGGCAAGGACACGGCCACCTGCTCGCGGCGGCAGCGGTCGATGCTCTGGGCAAACAGGCTTTCCAGGGCCGAGAAGTCGCCGGTGGAAAGCGACAGAAAGGACAGCTCCTCGTAGCCGGTGCGACAAAGGCCCTCGGTGATCAGGCTTTCGAGGGCGGGCAAGCTGCGTTCACGCACCGGCCGGTAGACCATGCCGGCATGGCAGAAACGGCAGCCGCGGGTGCAGCCCCGGGCGATCTCGACGGAGAGGCGGTCATGGACAGCCTGGGCAAAAGGCACCACCTGGCAGGCCGGAAACGGGGCCGCGTCCAGATCGGCCACAATGGCCTTGTCCACCCGCTCGTAGCCGGGGAGCAGGCTTCGCACGCCAGTTTCGGGGTCGAACTCGAAAAATTCCGGCACGTAAAACCCAGGCATGGCGGCCAGGGTCTCCAGAAGCTGGCGGCGGCTCGCCCCGCTCTCCCGGGCGGCGGCCACGGCCTGAAGCAGATCGACGATGGCCTTTTCGCCGTCGCCAAGGACCATGACGTCGAAAAACGGGGCCATGGGCTCAGCATTAAAGGCGCAGCCGCCGCCGGCCACCACCAGGGGCCAACCGCCCTGCTCGGCCCGCTGGGCGCTCCGGAAGGGAATGCCGGCCAGATCGAGCAGGTGCAGCACGCTGGTGTAGCACAGCTCATGGGTGAGGTGGAAGGCCACCACGTCGCAGGCGGCAAGAGGGGTGTCGGACTCCAGGGTGGCAAGCTTGGTTCCCGTCTCGCGCATGACGGTCACGGCGTCGTCGGCCGGAGCGAAGGCGCGCTCGGCGGCCAATCCCTCGACCTGGTTGACGGCTTCGTACAAAATGCGTCCGCCCACATAAGACATGCCGACTTCGTAAAAATCCGGGAAGGTCAGGGCCAGGCGGGCGCGCACCGTGGACGGGTCCTTGGCCGTGCGGCCCCATTCGCCGCCGAGGTACTGAGTGGGCTTTTGGATACGGGAAACGAGCTCGCGCATGAATGGTCTCCGGCCGGCGAAAGGCCGGGGGTCGTGGCCAGGCGGCCAGGAAAAAAAGACGCGCCGCCGCCGGGAAGTCCCTTGGCGGCGGCGCGGACAAACAACTTATTTCTTGAGCAGATTCGAGATGTTGCCGCCCTTGCCGGCCAGGGACGACAGGTTCTTGAGGTCGCCTGAGGTGGACAGGGTCAGGTTGCTCGTGGCCTCCAGGTAGCGGGTCTGGAGCTCATCGGGAAACTTCTTGAACTGGTAGAGAATATGGGCGCCGTCGATCTCGCCGCCGATCTCGGTCTCGAAGGGGTAGCCGAAGGGCAAAAGCATCATCTGCACGCCCTGCTGGGAGGGAATGGTCTGGAGCAGCGCGATTTCGGTGAGCTTATTGGCGGCCTCGTCCCATTTGCCCAGGACGGTTTCACCGTTGATGAGTTTGACCAGTCGGATGTCGTAAGCCATGGGGCATTCTCCTTGATGTCCGGCGCTTGCGCGCCAGGCGTTGAAATCGATACGGCTTTGGCCTTTGTCAAGGTCGGCCGGACACTATTCGTTGAGGTCGAAGACAGTGAATCCCTGACTTTTGCACAGCGCGTCGCGCTCGGCGTCGCGCAGGTCGGTGCGAACCATTTCGGTAACCATCTCCTCCAGGGTGATTTTCGGCACCCAGCCCAGACACTCCCGGGCCTTGGTGGGATCGCCAAGCAGCGTCTCCACTTCGGTAGGACGGAAGTAGCGAGGATCGACGGCCACCAGGCAGGCGCCAGTCTTGGCGTCGTAGCCCTTCTCGTCGGCGCCTGTGCCTTCGAAGCGGATGGAGATGCCCAGTTCGGCAGCGGCCATCTTGACGAAATCACGTACGGAATGCTGGCGGCCGGTGGCGATGACGAAATCGTCCGGGGCGTCCTGCTGGAGCATGAGCCACTGCATCTCGACATAGTCCTTGGCGTGGCCCCAGTCGCGAAGGGCGCTCAAGTTGCCGAGGTAGAGGCAGTCCTGGAGCCCGAGCTTGATGCGGGCCATGGCCCGGGTGATCTTGCGGGTGACGAAGGTCTCGCCGCGAAGGGGCGACTCGTGGTTAAAAAGGATGCCGTTGCAGGCGTACATGCCGTAGGCTTCGCGGTAGTTGACCGTGATCCAGTAGGCGTAGAGCTTGGCCACGGCGTAGGGGCTGCGCGGATAAAAGGGCGTTTTCTCGGTCTGGGGCGTCTCGACGACCTGGCCGAAGAGTTCCGAGGTGGAAGCCTGGTAGAACCGGGTATGCTTCTCCAGGCCCAGGATGCGCACGGCCTCAAGCAGGCGCAGCGTGCCCAGGGCGTCCACGTCGGCGGTGTATTCCGGGGACTCGAACGAGACCTTGACGTGGCTCTGGGCGGCCAGGTTGTAGATCTCGTCCGGGCGAACCTGCTGGATGATGCGAATAAGATTGGTCGAATCGCTCAAGTCGCCGTAGTGGAGCGAGAATTTGCGGCCGGTGTCGTGGGGGTCGCGGTAGAGATGGTCGATGCGCTGGGTGTTGAAAAGGGAGGCCCGGCGTTTGATGCCATGGACTTCATAGCCCTTTTTGAGCAGCAATTCGGCCAGATAGGCCCCATCCTGGCCGGTGATGCCGGTAATGAGCGCAACTTTGCCTTTCATTTCTGAAGAATCTCCTGTTGTTCGTGGACGGCCATGGCCCGGGCCACGTCGGCCGGCCCCATGGTCGCCTTCCAGCCGAGCGCCTGCGCCGCCTTGGCCGGATTGGCCCGGCTGACGGCGATGTCGGCGGGCCGAAAAAGCGTGGAATCGACCTTCACGTGGTCCTGCCAGTCCAAGCCCAGGGCGGCGAAGGCCTCGGCCACGAACTGGCGCAGGGTGATGGTCTGGCCGGTGGCGATGACGTAGTCTTCCGGAGCGTCCTGCTGGAGCATCAGCCACATGGCTTCGACGTATTCCCGGGCGTTGCCCCAATCCCGGGCCACGTCGATATTGCCCAGGGACAGCGTCTCGCCCGAGCCGGCGGCGATGCGAGCGGCGGCGGCCACGATCTTGCGGGTGACGAAACGCTTGGGGCGAAGCGGCGACTCGTGATTGAAAAGGATGCCGTTGCAGGCAAAAAGCTTGTAGGCCTCCCGGTAGTTGGCCACCTCGAAATGGGCCGCCGCCTTGGCCACGGCATAGGGGCTTCGCGGGGCAAAGGGCGTTTGCTCGGTTGCCGGCGCGCCGCCGGTATCCCCGAAACAGTCGCTGGAAGAGGCGTGGTAGAGCCTGGCCGGCGCGCCGAGAAAGCGCACGGCCTCCAGGAGATTGAGCGTGCCCACGCCAATGGACATGAAGGTTTCCACGGGCTGGTCAAAGGACAGCCCAACCGACGACTGACCGGCTAAGTGGTAGATCTCGTCGGGCTTGACCTTGGCCAGGACGGTCAGGACGCTTCGAAAATCGGTCAGGGTGACGGAATGGACCTCGACCTGTTCCCGAATGCCCAGGGCAGACAGGCTGGACAGGGAGGCCATCTGGGCGTCACGGGACGTCCCGGCCACCTGGTAGCCTTTCTGGAGCAAAAGCTGCGCCAGATAGGCTCCGTCCTGGCCTGAAACGCCAAAGATGAGGGCTTGCTTCATATACGAAAGGGCATCCAGGGAGGGGGTGTTTACGCGTAAGAAAAATCTTCTAGGAGTTTCCGGGGGCGGCGTCAACAGCCCCTCCGGCCGGCTGGCCCGTAAGCCCCCGGCAGGCGGCGCACACGCCGTCGATGCGCACTTCCACCGACAGCACGTCCATGGCCAGCCCCTGACCCAGGGCGGCCAGATCGGCCAGTCCGGCCCCTTGGGGCAGGCACTGCATGGCCCCGCAGCGCACGCAGTAAGCATGGCCATGGGGAGGTCCGGCCAGCCCCGGCTCCAGACAGTAGCGCTGGGCCCGGTCCCCGGCGCTGTGGCGGCGAGCCAGCCCCTTTTCCACCAGCAGATCCAAAATACGGTAGAGCGTCACCCGGTTGGCCGGACGCAGCCGCCGCACCAGGGCCAGGATGTCGCCGGCCGGCAGCGCCCTGCCCGCCCCGGCCATGGCCCCGACCACGGCCAGCCGCAGCGGCGTGGCCTCGATGCCGGCCCGGGCCAGCATTCGGGCCGGACTTTCGCCAAGCACGACATCCATGGAGGACCTCTAGGCTCCCTGCCGCCGCCGGGCCAAGCCCGGAGCCAGGGACACGAAGAAGGTCGCGGCGGCCACGGCGATGATGGCCGCGCCCGAGGTCAGGTTGAAGGCATAGGCCAGCCCCAGGCCGGACAGGCAAAAAACGATGTTGAGCAGGCTCGCCCAGACCATGGCCCGGCCCAAGGAAGCAGCCCGGCGCACGGCCAGGCTCGGGGCCACGGATAAAAGCGCGATGACCAGGATGAGGCCGGCCACCCGGATAAGCAGCACCACCGACACGGCGGCCAGGGCCGTCAGCAGGCAGTGGAGAAACATCACCGGCACCCCGCGCACGGCGGCGAACTCCCGGTCAAAGGCCATGGACACGAAACCGTTATAATGGCGGAGGGCGGCGGCCAGGAGCACCACGTCCAGGCCGGCCAAGGCGTACAGGTCGCTCTCGGGAACGGTGATGATGCTGCCGAACAGGTAGCTCATGAGGTCGGGCTTATAGCCGGGCGTGAGGTCCAGCAGGATGATGCCGAAAGCCATGCCGGCGGCCCACAGCACGCCGATGACCGTGTCGGTGTCCTCGACACGCTTTAGCGTCACGGCGGCCATGGCCAGGGCGGCGGCCACGGTGAAGGCGACGGTGACGGGCAGCACGGGCAAGGCCAGGAAATAGGCCAGCCCCACGCCGCCGTAAGCGGCATGGGCCGCGCCGCCGGCCAGAAAGACCATGCGGTTGGCCACAACCAGGGCGCCGATGACGCCGCAGCACACGGCGGCCAACAGCGCCGCCAGGGCGGCGTTTTGCATAAACGGCAGGGAAAGGGCTTCGATCATGGCCGCTCCAACGGGGACAGCCGGGCGAGATCCGGCGGAATGCGGCGCAGATAGGCGTCCATGGGGCAGGCATGGCTGTGCACGCCGTAGAGCAGGTCGAGCATGTCCTGGCTCAGGCGCGGCTCCGGCGAATAAACCACCCGGCCGTTGACGCAGGCCACGGCCGTGACGCCGGCGGCCAGGATGCTCAGATCGTGGCTGACGACCAGGGAGGTGACGCCCTCGCCGATGCGCGAGAGCACCTCGTAGAGACAGAACTTGCCCTGGGGGTCGATGTTGGCCGTGGGTTCGTCGAGAATAAGCAGGCCCGGATCGGAAACCAGGGCCCGGGCAATAAGCGTGCGCTGCTTCTGGCCGCCGGAGAGTTCGCAAAAACGGCGCTGGGCCAGCCCGGCCATCTCGACCCGGGCCAAGGCGGCGTCGGCCTTGTCCAGCTCCTCGGACGTGTAGCGAAAGCCGCGCCGCCCAGGCGAAAGCAGGCCCATAAGCGCCACCTCGCGCACCCGGATGGGCAGATCCTTGCGCTCGGCCACGCCGTCCAGGCGCTGGGGCACATAGCCGATGCGGGCGCTGTGCCGCCCCGGCTCCTCGCCAAAGACCCGGATGGTTCCGGCGCTTGGCGTCAGGATGCCCAGGATGAGCTTCAACAGTGTGGTCTTGCCCCCGCCGTTGGGGCCGAGCACGGCCAGACGCTCGCCCTGGGAAACGGCCAGACGCACGCCCGAAAGCGCCGCCTGGCCGTTATAGGCAAAGGTCAGGTCGCGGATGTCGACGACCGGTTGGGTCACTTGGTCTCCGTCTTGCCGGCCAGTCCCTGGCGCAGGGCTGCGGCCGCGCCGCGAAGGCCGGCCGGCCAGTCTTCGGCCAGGGGATCGATGGCGGCCGTGGCCCCGCCGATGCCCTTGGCGATGGTCCCGGCCTGGGCGGCGCTTAATTGCGGTTGCACAAAAATCACCTTGACCCCGTCGGCCTTGGCTTCCTTGATGAGTCCGGCCAGAGCTTTGGGGCCGGGTTCGCGGCCGAGCTGTTCGATGGGCAGCTGGGTCAGCCCGTAGTCCCGGGCAAAGTAGCCCCAGGACGGATGAAACACCATGAATTTGCGCTGCCCGGCCGGCACATCGGCAAATACCTTTTTGAGCTCCGCGTCAAGGGCGTCGCACTGGGCGGCGAAGCGCGCATAGCCGGCGGCGTAGTCGGCCACGCCCTCGGGATCGGCCTTGACCAGGGCGTCGCGCATGGACGCGCCCACGACCTTGGCCAGGCTCGGCGACAACCAGACATGGGGATCGGGTTCGCCGTCATGATGCGCATGGCCTTTGTCCGCCGCATCGTGGCCGTGGCCCTCTCTCCCCTTGTCATGGTCATCGTCGTCATCATCGTGGTGGGCGACCATGGGCATCTTGTCGATGCCGGCGTCGGTCTTGACGATGGCCATCTTGGGGTTGGCCGACGCGAAACGAGGCAGCCAGGCATCCTCGAAGTCCATGCCGATGGCGAAATAGACCGCCGCCTTGGACAGATCGGCCAGTTGCCGGGGCTTGGGCTCGTAGGTGTGGGCATCGGCCCCGGGCGGCACCATCACCACCACATCGGCCCGGTCGCCGGCGACCTGCTTCAGAAAATACGCCTCGGGCGCGATGCTGACCGCAGCCAGGAGTTTGGCCTGGACTGGCGCGACAGATATGAAAATGAAACCCAGAATCAAAAGAGTCAAGCGGTGAATCATGACGTCTCCTTGGCGTCGACTGGACGCGCAGGGGCAATGCAACAAAGTTGCATCACAAAGTCAAGCCCGGCGCGGCCCAGGCACGGCAACAAAAACCTTGAATTCCCAGGGCAGGCCCTTTACCCCAAGGCAGCCATGACCAATCAAACGACGCCTGCCGCGACCAAGACCTCGGCCCTGGCCGCCTGGGGGCTCGTGCTCCTGGCCGCCCTGGCCGCCTGGCATTTCACGGCCTGCTTCCTGCCCTGGTACACGGGCCAGCGGGCCGAACACTTCGCCAGACGCCTGGACGATCTGGCCAGCCTGCGCGACGCCCTGGCCGCCTTTCACGCCAAATACGGCCGTTACCCGGCCAACGCCGGTTTCGCCGGAGCCCTTGGTTCCAAAGGCGAGATCGCAAGCGACTGGTTGCCGGGACTGGCCGGCGAATTCCTGCCCGCCCTGCCCCGCGATCCGGCCGGCACGAGCGATCCGGACAAACAGTATCTCTACCACGGCGACGGCGCGGACTACAAAATCATTGTCCACGGCTCAGGCGACTGCGCCCTGGCCCGCAAGGCCCATCCCGACATGGTCGATCCGGCCCGGGACTGCTGGGCCTACGGCTTCTGGACGCCCGGCGCGACCAACTGGTGATCTCCATGACGCAGCTCCCGACACCCGCTCCCGCATCGCTTGCCGAGGCCGGCCGCCGCCTGCGCGACCGCCTGGCCGAGACCTTCCTGCTGCGCGGCGCGCGCATTCCGGCCCTGGACGGCATTCGCGGCTGGGCCATCCTCATGGTCTTCAACGTGCATTTCTTTGCCCGGTATCAGCCGAAATTCTATTTCACCGAACCCGGCGGCGCACCCTGGACGGCCCTGACCATCATCCATTCCGGCAGTTTCGGGGTGGACCTGTTCTTCTTTTTAAGCGGCCTGCTCGTCTATAAGAGCCTCATGGCCAAGCCGGTCGGGGCGCTGCGTTTTCTCTACGACCGCTACCGGCGACTTTTGCCGGTCATCGTCTTCGTCACCCTCTACGTGGCCGCCGACACGCCGCCCCGGCGGCTTTTCGACAACCTCTTTTTTCTCAATGTCTTTGACGAGCCGCCGATTCATTTCTTCACCTGGCCGCTGGTCTACGAAATGTATTTCTACGTGCTGTGCGCGGCCGTGTTCATCGGTTGCCGGCGATGGCGGTTCGTTGCCGGCTGGCCGTTTTTCTTCGCCCTGGTCGCGGCCCTGGTCGTGTGCGAGTTCGAGGTGCGCTTTCGCATTTCCTTTAGCCGCTTTCTGGGCTTTTTCTGGGGCGTGGCCCTGGCCCGGCTCCTGG
>JAEZEM010000465.1 GCA_023417745.1 Pseudomonadota bacterium | reverse complement strand
CGCGGGGGCGCCCGGGGGCGGCCCCCCCCCCCCCCCCCCCCCCCCGCCGGAGGCAATCTCCACCCCCCTCATTCCTTCTCCACTTCGCACAAAAGCCCCCGCAGCTGGTACGAGCCGAAGGCCGGGTCGTAGGGCGGGCCGGCGCTGGTCAGCACGTTGGCGGCGGACTCCAGTTCGCCGAAGTTGCCCGGGCCGCGCTCCGGGAACCACCAGCCGTGGTCCAGGCTGGCCACCCCTTCCAGGATGTCCGGCGTCACCCGCGCCCGCATACGGACCTGCCCGCGCGGGCTTTTCACCCGCACCCAGTCGCCGTCGGCAATGCCGCGCGCCGCCGCCGTGGCCGGCCCCAGCTCGGCCAGGGGATCGGGACGCCGGGAGCGCAGATACGCGATCTGCCGGCCGTCGCTGTGGAAATATTCGGCCCGTCGCGCCCCGGTGGTGAGGATGAGCGGAAACTCCCGGGCCGTCTCGGGCGAGGCTTCCGGGCTTTCCGGCGGCGGGGCGTAGCTGGGCAGCGGATCGTAGCCCAACCGGGCCAACCCCTTGGAAAAAAGCTCCACCTTGCGCGTGGGCGTGCGAAAGCCTTTTTCGGCGTAGCGGCGGTAAGCCGGGGGCGGCATGACCATGCCGCCCCCGGCCAGCTCGGCAAAGCTCACGCCGGCCGGACGCAGCCGGGCGTCGAAGATGTCGTGGAGCGGCTCGCCGGCCCCGGGCAGGCCCAGCCGGACGGCCAGATCGTCCAGCATGGCCTCGATCTGGCGACACTGGCCGGTTTGCACCAGCTTGCGATGGGCGAACACCGCGCGCGGGGCCACCAGCGGCAATTCGATGACGCCGTCCATCTCGGGCCACATGGCCGCCGGCAGCACGTAATCGGCCAGAGCGGCCGTGGGCGTCAGGAAATGGTCGGCCACGACCAAGAGTTCCAGGGCCTTGAGGCTATTAAGCACTGCCCGGGAATCGGCCACCGTGGCCAGGGGGTTGTTGCCGAAAAGCAAGAGCGCCCGCACCGGATAAGGCTGCCCCGTGCGCATGGCCCCGAAAAGCGTGGGGATATGGGCCGAGGGCATAAAGGCCCGGAAGCCGCCCAGGAGTTTGAAGCGCTCGGCCCCCAGGCGCAACGCCTGGGCCTCGGCGGGCAGGGCCTGGCGCAACACGGGATAGGCCCCGATGAGCTCGGTCCCGAACACGTCGCCGCCCGGAATGTCCAGATTGCCGGTCAGCCCCCGCAGCACGGCCACGGCCCGCACCGTTTGCAGGCAGTTGGGGTTCTGCTCCAGGGACACGCCCCAGTCGAGGATGGACGGCTTTTCCAGGGCATAGCGCCGGGCCGCCTCCAGCATCAGGCCGGCCGGCACGCCGGTGCGCGCCTCGGTCCACTGCGGCGTGCAGTGGGCCACGGCCGCCCGCAACTCGTCAAAGCCCAGCGTATGGGCCGCGACGAATTCTCTATCGTACCAGCCTTCCTCAATGATGGCCCGGGCCATGCCGAGGGCCAGCGCCGCGTCGGTTCCCGGGCGGATGGGCAGCCACAGGTCGCAACGCCTGGCCGTCTCGCTGCGCCTGGGGTCCACGGCAATGCCGCGCGCCCCGGCGGCCAGGGCCTTTTTGATCGGAAAGGCCAGCTCGCCGTCCGGCCCGGAGACGAGCGGATTGTGGCCCCAAAAAAGGATCGTGCGCGGCGGCGCCTCACCGGTGTAGTCGCCGACCACGAAGCCGCCGTAGGTAAGATTGGAGACGGTGATGCGCGGAATGAAGCAGTTGGCCAGCCCCGGCTCGTACCAGTTGGGCGTGCCAAAGGTGTTGGCGAAACGGATGACATGAAAATAATGCGGCCGGCCCGTGCCCTGCCCCAAGGCCACGCTGTGGGGGCCGCTCTCGCGGCGAAACGCGTCGAGCCGCCCGGCAATGGCCGCCATCACCTCGTCCCAGGAGACCGGCTCGAAACGGCCCTGCCCGCGCTCGCCCACACGCCGCAGCGGCACGGTCAGCCGGTCGGGATGGGCCATCATGGCCGGCGCGGACAACCCCTTGACGCACATGCGGCCGAGATTGAACGGCGAACCAGCCCTGGGCCGCACCCGTACAACCCTCCCGCCGTCCACCGTCACCCAAGCCGCGCAGCCGCCATGGCAGCCCCGGCAGATGCTGGGATGGTCAGTGGGCATGGGGGTGGGAAAAGAGGGAAGAGAAGATGCCTCCGGCGGCTGGGGGCCTGAGGCCCCCAGACCCCCCATATGGAGAAAAGTTAACAGGGGCTTCGACGTAGAGTGGTTTTCTGGTCGGCGGGGATGCCCAAAGGCCTCCGGCGGCCGGGGGCCTGAGGCCCCCGGACCCCCCATATGGAGAGAGGGGGGACATTAGAGGGCCGCGAAGAAGCAGATGACGGCGAGCAGGCCCAGGCCGGTGCGGATGGCGTGGAGCAGGTTCCACTTCTCCAGCAGCGCCCGAGTGGCGGCGTCGGCCGTGTCCGGGTCGGCGGCCGTCAGCTGCCGGTTGATCGGCATGATGAAGCGGTAGGTGACGACCCAGTTGGCGATGGAAAAAAGCGCGCCCGTGACGAAAAGCGCCTTGCCGGCCCAGTAGGCGGCGAGCAAGCCAAAGAAAAAACCGCCCATGGCCAGGGTCGCCTGCATCCGGGAGGCGCGCGGATAGCTCGCCTGCCACTGGGCCAGCATCTCGCCGTCCAGAAGCCCGCGCCGGGCCGGATGCTCCACAAGGTTGATGTACAGGGCCGCGCCGGTGAACGCAGCCATGAGAGCCAGGGCAATGGCGCCAAATTCCATAAATTACCTCGTTTGGCCGTCCACCTCGGCCAGGACGTCGAGGAGCGCGGCAATGGCGAAATCCTGTTCCGCGTTGGTGAGCGACGGATACATGGGCAGGGAGAAGATCTCCCTGGCTGCCTGCTCGGTGTGCGGCAGGTCGCCTTCCTTGTAGCCCAGATGGGCGTAGCCCGTCATGGTGTGGATGGGCCAGGGGTAGCTGATGTTAAGGTTGACCTCGCGGGCCCTCAGGCCGGCCAGCACGGCATCGCGCTGGGGGTGGCGGGCGACGTAGAGGTAGTAAGCGTGCTCGTTGCCCGGGGCGACGACCGGTAGGGTCAGGGACGTGCCGGCCAGGGCGGCGTCGTAGCGGGCGGCCAGTTCCCGGCGGCGGGCTATGTAGGCCGGCAGATGCTTGAGCTTGCCGCGCAGAATGGCGGCATGGACCTCGTCCAAGCGGCTGTTGAACCCGTGCTCCAGGGCGTAGTAGGTCTTTTCCATGCCGTAGAAGCGCAGTTTCTTGAGCTTGGCCGCCACGTCCTCGCGGTCGGTCATCACCAATCCGCCGTCGCCGTAGGTGCCGAGAATCTTGGTGGGATAAAAGGAAAAGGCGGCCGCGTCGGCCAGGGAGCCGCAGACCCGGCCATGCTGGGTGGCGCCGTGGGACTGGGCGCAGTCCTCGACCACAAAAAGCCCGTGGCGCTCGGCCACGGCGGCCACGGCCGCCATGTCCACGCACTGGCCGAAAAGATGCACCGCCACGATGGCCCGGGTGCGCGGCGTCACGGCCGCTTCCAGCAGCGTCGTGTCCATGAGGTAGGTGGCCGGATCAATATCGACGAAACGCGGCGTCCCGCCGGCGCTGACGATGGCCGAGACCGTGGGCACGGCGGTGTTGGAGACGGTGACGACCTCGTCGCCAGGCTCCAGGCCCAGGGCCAGCAAGGCCAGCATGACGGCGTTGGTGCCGTTGTCCACGCCCACGCCATGGGCCGCGCCGCAGTAGCCGGCGAATTCCTGTTCAAAGGCGGCGACATTGGGGCCGAGGATGAGCTTGCCCGAAGCCAGCACCCCTTCCACCGCCGCCAGCACTTCAGCCTTTTCGGCTTCATACTCCCGCAAATAGCCCCAAACATTCACCGCCATCCCATCACTCCTTTTTCCCCCTATCGGGGGGTCCGGGGGCCTCAGGCCCCCGGCCGCCGGAGGCATCTTATTCTTCTTCCTTATTACTCACGCAACCGCGCCCGAACCCGGGCGTCGGCCAGGAGCGCCTCGGCCAGGGGCGGGGAGTGGCCGTGGGCCATGGCCGTGAGCGCGCGGGCGAAAAAGCGGGCAAAGGCGTCGGCCGGCGGGATGATCTCCACGGTGCAGCCTGTGGGCGTGTTGCAGGCCAGCTCCAGGGCGGCCCCGGGCGGCGGGGTGAAGACCCGATCCAAGGAGGCGGCCAGGTTGGGGCCGAGCACGTCCAGGCGGTTGGCGTAGCCGGTGTCGAAGCCGAAGGTTCCGGTGAAGCTGCGCCCGCCGGGGTAGGTCATCTGGCAGACAAAGGCCGTGTCGACTTCCGGGCCGCGCGAAAGGATTTGGCAGGCCACGGTGTCCGGGTCGCAGCCGAAAAGGATGCGGCCGGGGCTGGCGGCGTAGGCCCCGAGGTCGTAAAGCGCCCCGCCGCCCAAAGCGGCGACGTGGCGGAAATTGCCCGACGGCAGGGGCGGAAAGGAAAAGACGGCGCTGACGCGCGTGGGGGCCGAGCCGGCGGCGGCAAAGGCGGCCAAGAGGGCTTTGATGCGCGGATGATCGGCCCAGACAGTGGCTTCGGCCAGAGTCAAACTTTTTTGGGCGGCCAGTTCGGCGGCGGCTTCGGCCTCGGCCAAGGTTAAAAAGGCCGGCTTGTCCACGACGACATGGCGGCCGCTGGCCAGGGCGGCCAGGACCAGGGCGGCGTGGCGGCTATTTTCGGTGGTGACGTAGACGGCCTCGGCCGAGCTATGGGCCAGGGCGGCCTCGGCGTCGTCGCGCCAGACGACGGAAAGTTCGGGCGGCAGGGCCGGCCGGCGGCCGCTTCGGGAGACGATCTCGACCCCGGCCAGGCCCAGGGCGGGCAGATTGGGGGCCACGCGGCGGGCGAAGATATCGGACGCGCCAAGGACGAGGAGCTTCACGGCAGGGTCTCCAGCAGGCCCAGGCAGGCCATGAGATTTCGGGCCTCAATGTTGACGTGGCCGTGGCGGGCCATGCGCCACAATTGCCCGAGCGTCATCCAGACATAGTGGCCGGGCAGGTCCAGGATTTGCCCCGGCGGCAACTCCACCACCATGTAGCGGTTTTGGAAATGGTGGAAGCGCCCGCCTTCCTCGGACTGCACGGCGTCGTAGCGCACGATGCCCCGGACAGGATCAAGGAAATGGGCAAGCAGCGGCGGGGCGCAGGCCCGGCAGGACCTGGCGGCCACTTCCGAGCAGGCAATGGTCGGCCCGATTTCCATGCCGTCGCGGTTGCCGGGCTCCAGGCTCCCCCGGACCAGGAAATGGAGCACGCCGCCATAGCGTTGGCACAAAAAGCCGACCAGCCCCTGACCGTTGTGGTGGAGCAGCGGCTGAGACCAGCTGGTGGCCTCCCGGGTGTGGGCCTGCACGTCCACGCCGATGACGGAGAAATAGAGGCCTGTTTCGTGGCGGATTTCCTCGTCCGTCACTGTCCAGCCGCGCAGCCGGTCCAGGGACAGGCCCGACACGCGCAGGGCGTGGCGGGCCTTGCCGGCCGTGAGCCAGGCCATGAGTTCGTCCATGGTCTGGCGTTCCTTGTCCGAGCGGCAAAAGGACAGATAGACGTCGAGGCCAAAACCGCCCACGCCGTGGATGAGGCCGTAATCCGGCCCTTCATCGGGATCGGCCAGGGGAATGAGCGACACCACGGTGCGGGCGTCCATGTTGACGATGTTGTCGTAGGCCAAAAGCGCCTTGATCTGGCCCAGGGTGAGCCAGCGGAAATCCTCGTGCTCGGGCACGGGGCCGTCCACGGCCACCACCATGTTGCGGTTGCGCTTGCGCAAAAACCGCGCCCCCTGTTCGGGCTGGAGCTGATCCAGGAGCACCCTGGCCCGGCCGGGCTCGGTGAAATATTCGAGGTAGCGCGGCGTGGCCCCGGCATGAACCCGGGAATAGTTGCTGTGGGTGGCCTGGACCGTGGGCGAAAGCTGGAGGATGTTGATGTTGCCGGGCTCCATTTTGGCCTGCATGAGAAAATGGAGCACGCCGTCGATCTCGCGGGCGAGAAGCCCGAGGATGCCCACCTCGGGCTGGTTGATGATGGGCTGGTCCCAGGAGGCCACCGGTCCGAAATCGGTTTCCGCCCGGATGCCTTCGATGGCGAAAAACCGTCCCGAACGGTGGGCCAGCCGCATGGGATCGGGCGCGTAACGCCACTGGGAAAGCGCGGCCAACGGGGCGCGGCGCACCTCGAAGCGGCTGCGGTCCTTGGCGTCAAACCACTCCAGGACGGCGGCCACGTCCGGCAGTTCCCCGGCCAGGGTCCGGCAGGAACGCAGGAAGGCCAGGCGTACGGCAGCGGCGCTCATGGCTGGGCAACCGCCTCCAGAAAAGCTTCGTAGCTGCGAATCGAGCGGCTCATGTCGTAGTGGGTGCTGGCCAGCACCAGGCAGACGGCTCCAGGCGCGATGTCGCGGATGTCGATGAAGACCATGGCCGGGATGAACAGCCCCTGGGCCGGGTCGGCCAGGCGCACGGACATCCGGTCGCGGCCGTCGGTGAGGTCCAGGCGAAGCGCGCCCGACACGCAGACCACGAGCTGGTCGGTGTCGCGGTGGGCATGGCCGCCGCGCTCGGCCGTCATGCCGTGCATGTAAAAGACGCGGCGGATGGGAAAGGGCACGGTCTGTTCAGCCTCGACCACGGCCAGCCAGCCCCGGTCGTCGCCGACGGAGGGTATGGCCACAGGCCGCACCCGACCAAGGGGCCCTACCACCGGCGCGGCTCCCGGGCCGGGGGGAGGCCGCCGCCGTGGACCTCGCGCACCACGAACTGGGGCGCGCGGTTGGCCTCAAGCAGTCCCCGGCCGACATATTCGCCGAGCAGCCCGAGCATGACGAGCTGGATGCCGGCGAAGATGACCACCGTGACGTACAGCGTGGTCCAGCCTGTGGGCACGTCCACGCCAAGAAGCTTCTCCAGCAGGCTCCACACGGCCATGAGCAGCCCAAAGGCGCTGACCCCAAGGCCGAGCACGGCGGACAGGCGCAGCGGGGCCACGGAAAAATTGACGAACATGGTCAGCCACAACCGGATGAGCTTCC
>JAEZEM010000442.1 GCA_023417745.1 Pseudomonadota bacterium | reverse complement strand
GGCGTGCGCTTGGTCGCGGCCTCGTCCCACAGGGCGGCCACGGCCGGCGGCGCTTCGGGCAGGGCCAGGGTGCCGCCGCGAAGCGGTTCCATGATGACCACGCCCAAACCTTTGGCGGCCGCGTACTCAAGGCCCGCCGTGCCGGCCTGGTACTCTTGGTCCAGGAAGTTGTACTGGATCTGGCAGAAGACCCAGTCATAGCCGTCCACGATGCGGGCAAAATCCTTGCCCTCGCCGTGGAAAGAAAACCCGGCGTTGACGATGCGGCCGTCGGCCTTGGCCGCGTCCAGGAAGTCCCGCACGCCAAGGGCGAGCAGATCGTCCCAGGACGAGCCCTTGAGCGTGTGCAGGAGATAATAGTCGATGTGGTCCGTGCCCAGGCGCTCCAACTGCGCGTTCAAGTACCGGTCCATGTCCTCCCGGGACTGGACGAGCCAAGAAGGGAGCTTGGTGGCCACCTTGACGCGCTCGCGGTAGCCGTCTTTGAGGGCTTTGCCGAGCAGAGGTTCGCTTGCGCCGCCGTGGTAGGGCCAGGCCGTGTCCACATAGTTGACGCCCTGGTCGATGGCGCTGCGGATCTGGGCGATGGCCCGGGGTTCGTCGATGACGCCGTCCACGGTCGGCATCCGCATGCAGCCAAAGCCCAGTATAGACAGTTCGTCACCGGTCTTGGGCATTTTTCTGTAGAGCATCGTTTCTCTCCTCGTCGCGGGCGGTTGGCCCTGGATGGTTGCCGCGTGTCGGCGGCACGGTGCGACGGAAGGCACCATACCCAAGGGCGGCCGGCCGATGAACGTCCATTCCTGCTGAAAAATTGCCTGATCCTGGCACGGGCGGTCGCCGCCCGAACCCGTCGTCCGACCTTAGTCGCCGGCCAGCCGGCGCAGGCTCTTGATGTCGCGCAGCGGCGGCGCGCCGAAAAGCCGGCTGTATTCCCGGTTGAACTGGGAATGGCTTTCGTAGCCCACGGCGAAGGCCGCTCCGGCGGCGTCGATCCCCCCGGCCAGCATAAGCCGCCGGGCCTCGTGCAGGCGCAGCCATTTCTGGTACTGCAGCGGACTCATGGCCGTCAGCTCCCGGAAATGGCGGTGGAAGGTGGAAATGCCCATGCGCGCCTGTCCGGCCAGCTCCTCCACCCGCAGGGCTTCCTTGAAATGGGTCTTGAGCCAGTCGATGGCCACGGCGATCTGGCTGCCGCGCGAGCCGGCCGCCGCGATCTGACGCAGGCGCGCGCCCTGGTCGCTGGTCAGGAGCCGGAAGAGGATCTCGCGGTAGACCAGCGGGGCCAGCACCGGGAGGCTTTCGGGTTCGTCCAAAAGCGCCACCAGCCGTTGCAGGGCGTCCAAAAGCGGCAAGGTGACCTGACCCACGGCCATGGCCCGGTTGGTTTGCCGCTCGGGCAAGGGCGGCGGCTTGCTGTCCACCACCGTCTGGGCCACTTCGCGCTGGTCAAGGCGCAGCACCAGGCCGAGATAGGGTTTTTCCGGGCTGGCTTCGACGATCTGGGACATCACCGGCAGATCCACCGAGGTGATGAGGAAATTGTACGGGTCATACTGGTAGACGTCCTCGCCGAGATACACCCGCTTGGCCCCCTGGAGAATGAGACACAGGCTCGGCTCGTGCACATAACAGGTCTGGGCCGTGGGCGCGCCGCGCCGCACCAGGGTCAGGGCCGGGATGGCCGTGTCCAGCATGTCGCGGGCGGCGGTGCGGCGCGCGACGCTTTCGGCCAGTCCCTCGCGCACGACCTTGACGTCGTCGGGCTCGACCCGACGGGAAGCTCCCTGATCGGTCATGGGCATACCGTCCTTGGGGTTTTGGCCATGGATACCCGGGTCCGGCCCGGGGGCAAGGCCTTTTGATCGTGTTTGCGAGGATTAGGCAAGAAAGAAGCACAATCGCACAACGCGGTATTTTCGGTCCGGCGCGTTGCCTTACCGGCGTTGGCCGGACTGTTCCTTGGCCGTGTGGGCCGTAAGAACCGGGTGCGCTGTCGTTGTTGTTGACAATGACAATCGTAATCAACTATGGCTCCCCAAGCCTGAAACGGCTGGCCTTGCCGGGCAAGGCCGACGAATCGACAGGTGGCGGGAGTGGTGCCGACAGTGGCGAGCCAGGACGACGAAAGTTTGCGCGAGGCGCGGGCCAGGCTGGACCAGGCCGGGGACGACCCGGCCGGGGCTTTGGCCCTGGCTGCCGATTTTCTGCTTTTGGCCGAGCGCATGGCCGGCAAGGCCGAGAAGCTGGCCCGCATCGGCGACCGCACCCAGGCCCGTATGGTGGACCTCAACCGCCGCCTGCGCCAGCAGGAAGAGCGCTACCGGGGCATTTTCGAGAATTCCACCGAAGGCATCTTTTTGGCCGACGCCGACGGCGCGCTCATGGCCGTCAATCCGGCCTTGGTCGGCCTGCTGCGGCCGGGCGAGGCGGTCGACGATCCGGCTGCGGCCGCTCCCACCTTGGCCGGAGGTGTGGCCTCGCTGTTCCACGATCCCGTTGAATACCAGGTATTTTCCCGGAAGCTGGCGGCAACCGGCCAGGTCCGGCGCTTGGAAGCCCGACTGGCCACGCCGCGCGGACCGGTCTGGTGTCTGGTGGGCGCGGCCCTGGTCGAGCCCGACGGCCATGTGGTCGGCATGACCCAGGACATCTCGGCCCGGAAGGCCCTGGAAGAGGAGCTGTTGCGCCTGGCCGCCTCAGACCCGCTGACCGGTCTGGCCAACCGCCGGGGCTTTTTCGAGAGCGCGGCCCGGATGTGCGGCATGGCCAAGCGTTGCGGCACGCCGCTGTCCATGATCATGCTCGACATCGACCATTTCAAGGCCGTCAACGACGCCTACGGCCACGACGCCGGGGACGCCGTGCTGCGGGCCGTGGCCGAGCGGCTGCGCCAGAGCCTTCGCCTGTCCGATCTGGCCGGCCGGGTGGGCGGCGAGGAGTTCGCCGTCCTGTGTCCGGGCACGGATCTGGCCGGTGGGGGCGAACTGGCCGAACGCCTGCGCCTGGCCTTGGAGGAGATGGTCGTGACGGCCGATTGCCGCGCCGTCAAGGTCACGGCCAGCTTCGGCGTGGCCCAGTGCCAGGGCGACCGTGACGCCGCCCCGAGCGCCTGCCTGACCCGGGCCGACCGGGCGCTCTACGCCGCCAAGCGCGGCGGCCGCAACCGGGTCTGCCTGGAGTCCGACGCCTCCCTTGGCCCCGAGGCTCTTTGAGGCTTTCTGGAGTGCGCAGCGGCTATTGTATCCTAAAAATATAACGGAATATCAAGCTGTTCCGCCTTTTCTGGTTTCGCTTGGGAGAGGAGGCTGGAACCGGGCGTTCGGGGCTGCCCCAAACCGCCGCGTGTGCGGCGGAAATCTTCAACGCCGCCGCGATGTTGCCATGTAATGATATTGACATCAATTTTCAATTTCAATAAAGAGGCTCGGACAAAGGGGCCTCCGAACATTGGAAGGCCGCAACGGCAAGGAGACCATCGTGCGCAGGCTCATTCGAAAATGGCGGAGCGGGGAGGCCGGAGAAAGCGACATGGAGGCGGGCCTGGGCACGCCTGCCAAGCTTGGGCTGATCCTCTTTCCTTTCGTGGTCATAGCCCCGCTGATCCTGATGTTCGGCCAGGCCGCCCTGGACGAGGCGACGCTCAAGGCCGTGCTGGCCGGCTACGTCACCCTGGGCGTCATCCTGTATTACCCCCTGGTGCGCCTGGCCGGAAAATCCATTGTCTTTGATCAGGTCGGCCGGCTGGTGGACAGCTGTCGGCGCATCAAGCAGGGCTGCCACGATACGGCCACGGCCCCGCCGGCCCGGGGCGAGGCCGGGGATTTTCCGGGTCTGGCCCGGCAGATCTACTGGCTCGGCCATGCCGTGGCCGTGCGCGAGCGACGATTGAACGACACCCTGGTGAACCTGGAGACGGCCCGGCGACAGATCGAATCGAGCCTTGACTACGCCGCCCGCATCCAGCGCGCCTTTCTGTCCGATCCGGCCGAGCTGGCTTCGGTGTTTCCCGACAGCTTCGTGTGGTGGGATCAGCGCGATGTGGTCGGCGGCGACGTCTTTTTCCTGGCCAAAAGCGCCGGGGGCGTTTTTCTCGGCATCGGCGACTGCACCGGCCATGGCGTGCCCGGGGCGTTCATGACGCTTATCGCCAAGGCTGCCCTGGACCGGGTTCGCCTGGAGCGCTTCGAGGGCGACCCGGGCGGCGTTTTGGCCGAGGTCCATCGCTATATGCGCCGCTGGCTCATCGCCGAGGGCGGCGAGGTGGACGACGGCATGGACATGGGGCTCGTTTATTTCGACGCCGACGACGCCTCGCGCCTGGTCTACGCCGGGGCGCGCCGGCCCCTTTGGGTCGAACGCCGGGGCGAGGTCGAGGAGATCGGCGCGGATCGCCTGGGTCTGGGCTACGCCAAGACGCCCGAGGACGCGATCTTTGCCAACGTGGCCGTGGAACTGCGTGCGGGCGAGACGCTCTTTCTTTTTTCCGATGGTCTCACCGACCAGGTCGGCGGCGTACGGGGCTTGCCGCTGGGCAAACGGCCTCTTCGCCAATGGCTGGCCGAGGCGGCCGGCGCGCCGCTGGCGCAGCGTCGGCAGGCCCTGGTCGCCATCTTTGAAAACCACAGGGGCCGCGCCTCCCGGCGCGACGACGTGGCCGCCCTGGCCGTGCGCCCCGTTGCCAAGCAAGGAGACAATGCATGACAGGCGGGCCGCAATTCGACAAATGCCGGGAACTGCTGCGCGAGGGCGGCGTGGTCCTCTATTTCAAGGGGCCGGTGACCCAGGAGGTGGTGGAGGGGTTGGGCTCCATGATCCGGCGCAAGGTGGACTTCGAGATCGCCAACCGCTCCCGGGCCTCCCAGGCCTTTGCCGTGCTGGTGGAGCAACTGCAAAACGTGCTGCGCTACGCCGCCGACGCCGTGGACATGGCCAGCGGCCGCATGGCGTCCGGGGAGCTCATCATCCGTCTGGACCCGGCCGGCTTGTGCCTGAGCTGCGGCAATCTCATCGCCAAGGACCTGGGGCCGCGCATTCGGGAACGTCTCGACGCCTTGGCCGGGGTCGACAAGGATGGTCTCAAGGCCCTGTACAAGGTCGCCCGCCAGCAAGGGCCGGACGAACAGTCGCGCGGAGCCGGCCTGGGGCTCCTGGAAATGGCCCGGCGGGCCGTTTCGCCCATGCGCTACGAGATCGAGACCGTTTCCGACGACCTGGCCTGGTTTTCCCTGGATGTCGTCATCGCCTAGTCAGGCCTGAAACCAACAACGTCGCCGGTCTGTTGGCCTTGCAAAGGTCCCGGCGTTTTCAAGGACGCGGCGCAAGGCCCGGGGGGCTTGTTTAGCCGCCGTCACGTAAGCCGTCGCATGAGCCGCCGCGCAAGCATAAGGCCAAGGTCGTCCGCCGGTCCGGCAACGCCCAGGCCAGAGGAGAGAAGTTTTCATGCAGCCCTTTGTCAGCGCGCCCACGCGCTCCACGCCGGATGTCCACTTCGACGCAGCCAGTCATCGCCACCGCATGAAGGGCGAATGCTATCCGGAAAACGCAGCTGCGTTCTTCGGGCCGCTTTTCACCTGGGTCAAGAGCTACCTGGCCGCCAAACCGGCCGGCCCGGTCGTGTTCGATCTGGAGCTGGTCTATTTCAACTCGTCCTCGTCCAAGGCCCTGCTCGACCTCTTCGAGATCCTGGAGCAGGCCGCCGTCTTGGGCACGAACATCACCGTCAATTGGCGCTACGACAAGGACAACGACATCGCCTGCGAATGCGGCGAGGA
>JAEZEM010000414.1 GCA_023417745.1 Pseudomonadota bacterium | reverse complement strand
TGGCGGGATTTTCTGCTCATGCTGGTGGCCACGGGCCAGATGCTGGCGGCCGAGCTGCTCAATTCCGCCGTGGAAGGGGTGTGCGATTTTCTGGTCAGCCAGGAGGACCGGCGCATCAAGGCCATCAAGGACATGGCGGCGGCCGCCGCCGGCATCGCCATCCTTTTTTGGGCCTTGGTGCTCCTGTGGGAAGCCGGCCGGCTGGTCGGGGTCTGGCCCGGTCCCTAGCCGGCCCGGCTCGTGTCGCAACCCGCAAAAGGCCATCGTGCTATTTATGGATGCGAACTAGAATTTGTTCTTGGCCTTGGCAAAGGCGGATTTGAGGTCGGCCAGGGCCTGTTCCATGCCGTGGCGCAGTTCGACCATGGCGTCGCCGCCGCCCTTGCGCAGCAGGGTCAGCTTGTAGCGGGCCTTGTCGTACTTTTCGAGCAGCGCTTCGAGATCGCCTGACCAGCGGTCGAAGAAATCCTGCCCCTTGTCCTTGGCTTCGGCCCGGGCAGCTTCGATTTTGGCCTTGTAGGCGGCCAGCTGTTCTTCCAGGCTGACGCCGAAACGGTCCTTGTCGTCCATGGCGGCCTCCTTGACGATTGCTACGTGCATGATCTCTAGCCCAGGGCCGGGGGGCAGGGCAAGCAAAGCGGGCGGAAATTCCATTTCAATCATGCTGGGAAGTCTTGCTCTTCGCGGGACGCTTTGCTAAGTGGCTTAAAGGTCGTTCCGGTCGGGGACGGCGTTCGGGGGAGAAAACGCTGCCCCGCCCCTGGTCAAGGCCCGAAGGCGTTCTTATGTTGTTCGAGAAACGACGTAACCGCAGACTGGAGCCAAGGAGCTTCGGGAAAGGTTCAGGTTGTTTTCGCCATCGGATTGTTTGGACAACGAGACGTGTTTGCAAGGAGGAAGGCCATGAACGCGCAGTTTAAGAAGATTTGGGTCCTTTTGCTGGCCCTGTGCATCGGGTTCGCCGCCCTGCCGGGGAAGTCCCACGCCATCGGCGAGGCCGGCACATTCCATGTGACCCCTGAGTTCGGCGTCTACGGCACCGGACAGAAGGCGGTCAATTCCATTCTCACCTTTGGCTTAAGCGGCGGCTATTTCGTCATGGACGGTCTGTCCCTCGGCCTGGAAGCCCTGGCCTATTCGTTTGACGTGCGCCAGATCGACCGTCGCGGTCCGGTGACCAACGCTCTCTACACCGTGGCCAGCAGCGACGGCTATTCCAATAACCCCTGGGCCTTTGGCGCCAACGCGCTGATCCGCTACTACCCGATCCACACCGACAAGGCCGCCTTCTTCATCGGCACCGGCATCGGCGGCCTGTTCTCCGGCGACCGTATCCCCTACTGGGAGAACGGCGGACGCGGCAACTACGCCAACCCCACCCTCCCCGTGGACCTTGGCTTTGCCGTCAGCCTGAGCCAGAATGTGGCCTTCGAGCTGACCGCCCGTTACCAGCGCATTGGCTTTGACAACCACGGCATCGACGCCTGGGGTGGTCACGGCGGCATCCGGATCACTTTTTAGGCTGACAAACGTTTTGATCTAGAGTAGAGGGTAAGGCCCTCCCGCCCGCACCGGGTGGGAGGGCCAGTTTTTTTCCGAGGCCGGTCCCAGGGGCGCTTGACATGATGCGTCCGTGGGTCTATAGGCCTCTGTCTTTGCCATACACTACGATTTTTTTGAACGGAGACGGCTATGCCCACGATCAACCAGCTCATCCGCAAGGAACGGGCCAAAGTGTCCAAGCGGCGCAAGACGCCGGCCCTCCAGGCCTGCCCGCAGCGCCGGGGCGTGTGCACTCGCGTGTACACCACCACGCCCAAAAAGCCCAACTCGGCCTTGCGCAAGGTCGCCCGCGTGCGCCTGACCAACGGCATCGAGGTGACCTCTTACATCCCGGGCGAAGGCCACAACCTGCAGGAGCACTCGGTGGTGATGATCCGGGGCGGCCGCGTAAAAGACCTTCCCGGTGTCCGGTATCATATCATCCGCGGCACGCTCGATACGTCGGGCGTGTCTGACCGCCGCCAGAGCCGTTCCAAGTACGGCGCCAAGCGGCCCAAGTAATTTCGGTTCAAGGAGACGCGTATGCCGCGTAAAGGTCCAGTTTCCAAGCGCTCTGTGCTGCCCGATCCGAAGTTCGGCAGCCATCTGATGACGAAGTTCATCAACCGGCTCATGCACGACGGCAAGAAGGGTGTGGCTGAAAACCTCTTCTACCAGGCCGTTGAAGTCCTGGCCGAAAAGTCCGGCGAAGACCCGTTGAAGGCTTTCGAGAAAGCCATCGGCAACGTCAAGCCGCACATGGAAGTCAAACCCCGCCGGGTCGGCGGCGCCACTTACCAGGTTCCCATGGAAGTGCGCCCCGAACGCCAGGTCACCCTGGCCCTGCGGTGGCTGATCAATCAGGCCCGGGCCCGCGGCGAAAAGGGCATGGCGGACAAATTGTCGGGCGAGCTTCTGGACGCCTATAATAATCGCGGCGGCGCCGTGAAAAAGAAAGAGGATACGCACCGTATGGCTGACGCGAACAAGGCGTTTGCCCATTACCGGTGGTAGTCGCTAAAGGATAACGACGTGTCTCGGACCGTACCCATAGAGCGGCAGCGCAATATCGGCATCATGGCCCATATTGACGCCGGCAAGACGACCACCACCGAGCGTATTTTGTTTTACACCGGTGTGTCGCACAAGATTGGCGAAGTGCACGACGGCCAGGCCACCATGGACTGGATGGTGCAGGAACAGGAGCGGGGCATTACCATCACCTCCGCTGCCACCACCTGCTACTGGCGCGATCACCGCATCAACATCATCGACACGCCCGGCCACGTGGACTTCACCATTGAAGTCGAGCGTTCCCTGCGCGTTCTCGACGGCGCCGTGGCCGTCTTCGACGCCGTTGCCGGCGTCGAACCCCAGACCGAGACGGTCTGGCGGCAGGCCGAGCGGTATCGCGTTCCCCGCATGAGCTTCGTCAACAAGATGGACCGCAC
>JAEZEM010000398.1 GCA_023417745.1 Pseudomonadota bacterium | reverse complement strand
GGTCCGGGAGGGGCTGAGCCCCTCCCGGCCGCCGGAGGCATTCTTTCCTCATCCCTCTTCCACACCCACAACTTGAGGACAACATGGACTGGAAACTGTTTGCGACGACGTTTGCCACGATTTTCGTGGCCGAGCTTGGCGACAAGACGCAGCTGGCCTGCGTGCTGACGGCGGCGGATTCGCGAAACCCCTGGGTGGTCTTTGCCGGGTCGAGCCTGGCTCTGGTCGCCACCTCGCTTCTGGGCGTGCTGTTTGCCGATTTCATTTGCAATTTCGTGTCCCCGGCCATCATCAAGAAGGTGGCGGCCGTGGCCTTCGTGGTCATGGGGACGCTTATTTACTTCGACAAACTGTAGCCACGGCGCGGGAGCGGCCGGCCCCGTGAAACCGCACCCGCCGCTCTGCCCGGGCAGCCCGATAAACGGCATCACCGCCGGGACACGGTCGTGGCGACTTTGCCCGGGGCGGGCCGGAAAGGAAGACGCAAGCATGAACGACGAACGCGTTTTCGTGGATCTGCGCGACAAGTGTTGAGGGCTGGGGCTGGAGATAGGCTGGTATCTCCGTCTCTCCCGGGCGCGCGAGCTGGAATTTCTGGTGTCGCCCAAGGCCCGGCCGGTCCTTGAGGACCAGCTGCTCACGGTGTCGGGCTGGCTCCTTGACGTGACCGAGGCCGAAGGGTTCCTGCGGGCCGTCTATCGACGTTTGGCCCAGGCCGGATGAACACCGGACCCGAGCTCGATAGCCTGGACATTTTGCGACAAATGGTATCTTGAGTAGGCATGGTAAACCCTGCTCGCACAATGGTCGGCAGGCTTTTCAGCCGGTCCGTGGGCACGTTGCTCGTGGCCGTGGCGCTTTTGGCCGCCCTGCCGGCCACCCTGGCCGTCATCTGGACCAGCACCGAAGCCCGGGGCCGAGCCGAGGCCGAGGTCACGGCCGATTTGGTGACCCTGACGCGCAGCCTGGCCGCCGTCCAGGAGGCCATCAACCGCCAGGCCCTGGGGATGCTCGAAACCCTGCGCGCCACCCGGTCCGTGACCAACCGCGAGCTGGACTCGGCCAACCGGCTCTTCACCACCATTTTGGCCGACCGGCCCGAGCTGTCCAACGTCTTTTTGACCAACGCCGCCGGCCGGGTCATCGCCTCGGGACTGCCGCCGTTTTTGGGCCAGGACCTGTCCGACCGCAAATATTTCCGCGACGCGGCCGCTTCCAAGCGGCCGGGCATCGGCGATTTCATCCTCGGGCGCACCACGGGCAAGCCCATCCTCGTCTATGCCATCCCCCTGCTTGACGGCAACGGCGAGCTTACCGGCGTCCTGGGGCTGTCATACTTTCTCGACGGCTATGAACGCTTTGTGGCCGGTCTGGCCATGCCGCCCCATGTCCGGGTGACCCTGCTTGATCCCTCGGGGCGGCGCATGGTGGCCTACCCGCCAAGCCCGGCCTATCCTCTGGGGCAGCCGGCCTTTCCCCCGATCTGGGACCGTATCCGCGACGACGCTTCCGACGCCATGACCTTCACCAGTCCACGCCCGACCGGCCAGGAAGCCCTCCTCAGTTCCCTGCGCCTGCGCCAGTTCCCGGACGGGCCGCCCTACGTGGTCATCATTGTGTCGAGCGCCCGCGACGAAGCCTTTGCCGAGGCCGATCTGCTCCTGCACCGGGGCCTGACCCTGGCCGCCGTCGCCGCCCTGCTGGCTCTGGCCCTGGCCCGGCTGGCCGGCCGGGCCGCCATCGGACGCGGCATCGAAAGTCTTGACCGGGCCGCCGCCGCCCTGGCCGGCGGCGCTCTGTCCGCCCGGGCCGTTGTCGACGGCGGCGCGGCCGAGGTGCGCCGACTGGGCGAGAGCTTCAACGCCATGGCCGGCGCCATCGAGACCCGTCAGCACGAGCTGGCCGACGCGGCCAAGGCCATGGAAAAACTGCGCGGCCAACTGAACAACATCCTGGAATCCATGCCTTCGGCCATCATCGGCCTGGATGCCGCCGGCCGCGTCACCCACTTAAACGCCCAGGCCGCCACGCTGTTCGAACTGCCGCGCGAGGCCGTTCTTGGCTGCGAAGCGGCTTCCACCCTGCCCTTTTTGGCCGACCATATGGCCGCCCTGGAAGACGCCTTGCGCCAGCGCCGCAGCCTGCTGCTGGAGCGTATGCCCCTGCGCCGGGGGGAAGACGACCGGCTCATGAACATGCTGTTCTATCCGCTGGTGGCCAACGGGGCCGAGGGCGTGGTCATTCGCCTCGACGACGTCACCGAGCGCGAACGGCTGCGCGAACTCATGATCCAGACCGAGAAGATGATGAGCGTGGGCGGGCTGGCCGCCGGCATGGCCCATGAAATCAACAATCCTCTGGGGAGCATCCTGCAGGCCGCCCAGGTGGTGGAGCTCCAGCTCGATCCGGCCCTGCCGGCCAATCAGGAGGCGGCCCGAAAGCTCGGCCTGGACCTCGCCGTCGTGCGCGCCTACCTCGAAGCCCGCAAGGTGCTCAAGTTCCTGGCCGGCATCCGCGAGGCCGGCCTGCGCGCCGCCGACATCGTGGCCAGCATGTTGGAATTTTCCCGCCAAAGCGACTCGCGCCACGTCCTGGCCGACCTGCGGGTCATGGCCGATAAAAGCCTGGCCTTGGCCGAAAGCGATTACGACCTCAAGAAGCGCTACGATTTCAAGCACATCACCGTCATTCGCGACTATCCCGACGAGCCGGTTTCGGTGTCCTGCGCGCCCACGGAAATCGAACAGGTGCTGCTGAATCTTTTTAAAAACGCCGCCCACGCTCTGGCGGGCGTGGCCCACCAAGGCAAGCCCCCGACCATCACCGTGCGGGTGCGGGCGCTGCCCGAGGCCGGGGAAATCGTGGTGGCCGACAACGGCCCGGGCATGGGCGAGGCCACGCGCGCCCGGGTGTTCGAACCCTTTTTCACCACCAAGCCGGCCGGCGAAGGCACCGGCCTTGGCCTGTCGGTCTCGTACTTCATCATCGTCAACAACCACGGCGGGGCCATCCGCATGGACGCCGCGCCAGGGGCCGGGACCACCTGCACCATCACCCTGCCCCGCCGGGAGAAGCCATGAACGCCGCCCCGGCCGTCCTGGTCCTCGACGACGAGGAACTGCTGCGCGAAAGCCTGGCTCTGTACCTGGAAACCCATGGCTTTGCCGTGCTCCAGGCCGGCAGCGCCGAAGAAGCCCTGGCCCTGTTGCCGGATAATCCTTGCCGGGCAGCCGTGGTCGACATCCGCCTGCCGGGACTGACCGGCCTGGATTTCATCGCCCGGGCCCACGCTGCCTGGCCGGAAATGCGCTTTGTCGTCTTCACCGGTTCGCCGGGCGTGCGTCTGGCCCCGGAGCTTGAGGCCGCCGGACTCGGCCCGGAAGACATCATCGCCAAGCCCGCCGCCGGCCTGGAAATCCTGGCCGCCGCCCTGTGCCGGACCCTTGGCGAGAGCGGAGGCCGGTCATGACCGATGCCCCCAAGGCCGTCATCCTGACCATGGACGACGCCGAGATCCTGCGCGAAGCCATGGCCGCCTACCTCGAAAACCACGGCTACCGGGTGCTCCAGGCCGCCGATGGCCGCGAGGGCCTGGAGGTCTTCGAGGCGGCCCGGCCCGATCTGGTGCTGATTGATTTGCGGATGCCGGTCCTTGGCGGCATGGAGGTGTTGACCACACTGCGTCAGGCCGCGCCGGACACGCCCACCATTGTGGTCTCGGGCACGGGCCTGTTGCAGGACGCCCTGGAGGCCATCCGCCTGGGGGCCTGGGACTTCATCACCAAGCCCATGGCCGACATGGCCGTGCTGCTCCACGCCGTGCAAAAGGCCCTGGATCGGGCCCGGCTCCTGGACGAAAACCGCCGCCACCGGGAGCACCTCGAAACCGAGATCGCCCGGCGCACCCTGGCCCTGGAGCGCTCCCTGGAAGAAAAGAAAGTGCTCCTGGCCGAGATCCATCACCGGGTCAAAAACAACCTGCAAATCATCCTGGGGCTGGTCAACATCCAGGCCGAGGAAGCCGACAGCGAAGCCGAACGCGAACGGTTCTCCCGCCTGGAGACCCGGGTGCGCTCCATGGCGCTTATTCACCAGCAACTCTACAAGCACGGCGACCTGTCCACCATCGACATGGCCGAGTACGCCCAGACCCTGGTCAACTCCCTGGTCGCCATCTTCCGCCACACCATGGCTGGCGTGGCGGTCATTTGCGACTGCCAAGCCTTCCAGCTTAGCCTCGACAAAGCCGTGCCCTGCGGGCTGTTGCTCAACGAACTGGTCTCCAACGCCTGCAAGCATGCCTTCGCTCCCGGCCAGGTCGGCCGGCTGACCATCCGCATGAGCCTGGAAGCCGGCCAGGCCGCCATCGAAGTGGCCGACGACGGCCGGGGGCCGGGGCCGGATTTCTCCCTGGAAGCGGCCCAGACCATGGGCATGACCCTCATACGGGAGTTGACGCGCCAGCTCGAAGGAACCATTCGCCGTCTGCCCGGGCCGGGCCTGCGCCTGTTCGTGGTCTTCCCGACCGGCGAGGTCGCCTCAAGCCGGACCGGTTGAACCGGAAGAACGGCAAACCAGCCGATTTATCCCAGAAAGGGAACGGCCCGGCCGGCAGCCCGGCGGCCCCAACCTTTGCCCCCGGACCGCCCCCGTGCTAGGCTGCCCGGACAGTCCCACACCCCGGGAGGCGATATGACCGTCGAATGGATCAGACACGACGACAGCACCCACTACGTCAACCTCGGCAAGGCCCTGCTCGTCACCGTGGTCCAGGAACGCATCGGCGCGCCCGGCTGGAAGGTCCACGTGGGCAAGCGCTCCATCAAAGACAAGATCCCGGACCTCGACGCGGCCAAGCGCGTGGCCCTGGCCTTTGCCCACCGCGTGCTCAAGGAGGTCGTGGCCGACCTTGAGGTGATCGCCCCGTCCGCGCCCCAACCGCCCAAGGAGTCCGCATGATCCGCCGCGACGACGCCCTGGTCTTGATCCGGGCCCAAAACCCCAATCCCGGGCTTTTGGCCCACGGCCGCCAGACCGAGGCCGTCATGCGCGCCCTGGCCGAACGCCTGGGGCAAGACCCGGAATTGTGGGGCTTAACCGGCCTGCTCCACGACCTGGACTACCCGGCCACGGCCGAGTCGCCCGAGCGCCACGGCCTGGCCCTGCGCGAGCTGCTGCCGCCGGACTCCCTGCCCGAGGAGGCCCTGGCCGCCATCGCCGCCCACAACGACGAACACACCGGCCAGGCCCCGGCCACGCCCTTTGACTTCGCCCTACGCTGCGCCGAGTCGGTCACCGGCATAGTAAGCGCCGCCGCCCTGGTGCGGCCGGACAAAATGACCGGCCTGGCCGCCAAAAGCATCAAAAAGAAGATGAAGGACAAGGCCTTTGCCGCAAACGTCCGGCGGGCCAACATCCTGGAATGCGACAAGGCCGGGCTGCCCCTGGACGAGTTCCTGACCCTGGCCATCGCCGCCATCGCCGGCGTGGCCGCCGAAACCGGTCTGGCCTAGGCCCGCGCCCCTTTTTCCCCATGGCACGCACCATTCTCCTTGGCGCGCTGGCGGCGCTGTTTTTCAGCGCGACCTTCATCCTCAACCGGGCCATGAGCCTGGAAGGCGGCCATTGGCTGTGGTCGGCCAGCCTGCGCTACGCCTTCATGCTGCCCATCCTCCTGC
>JAEZEM010000375.1 GCA_023417745.1 Pseudomonadota bacterium | reverse complement strand
TGATGAACGGAAAAAAAGTGGTGGTGGTCATGCCCGCCTACAACGCGGCCTCCACCCTGGAACGCACCTATGCCGAGGTCCCCAAGGACATCGTGGACGAGGTCATCCTCGTCGACGACTGCAGCCGAGACGACACCATCAAGCAGGCCCAGCGCCTGGGACTGCGCTGCTTCCGCCATGAGCGCAACTGGGGCTACGGCCGCAACCAGAAGACCTGCTACGCCGAAGCCCTCAAGACCGGCGCGGACGTGGTCATCATGGTCCACCCCGACTACCAGTACACGCCGAAAATCATCCCGGCCATGGCCAACCTGTGCACCTGCGGCGAATACGACGTGGCCATCGCCTCGCGTATTCTCGGCGGCACGGCCCTGCGCGGCGGCATGCCGCTCTACAAGTACGTGGCCAACCGCTTCCTGACCCTGTCGCAGAACCTGCTCATGTCGGCCAAGCTGTCGGAGTATCACACCGGCTACCGGGCCTTCACCCGCGAGGTGCTGGAAGCCCTGCCGCTGTGGGAAAATTCCGACGACTTCGTCTTCGACAACCAGATGCTGGCCCAGTCCGTGTACTTCGGCTTCCGGGTCGGCGAAGTGTCCTGCCCCACCAAGTACTTTGACGAAGCCTCGTCCATCAACTTCCGTCGCAGCTGCACCTACGGCATCGGCGTCCTGCAGACTTCGGCCCAGTTCCGGCTGCAAAAGCTCGGCTACAAGCAGTATCCGATCTTCGACAAAAAGGGCCGCGGCCTGGCTAACGCCAATCCGCAGTACTATTCGGACGAGACCCCGGGCTGCACGCCGGCCAGCTAAATTCCGGCCCGGCCAGCCCTTCCAGGGTCGTGCCGCGCACGTCAAAGGTCCGCCGCAGCCAGCCGGCAAAGCGGCGGACCTTGGCGATAAACGCGTCCACCGCCGCCTGATCCGGGAAATGCGGACTCGCCCCCGGCAACAGCTCCGAGGAATGCCAGAAAAGCGTCAGCGCCCGCCCGCCCCGCCAGGCGTGGACCAGGGCGGCCAGACGCATGGTGGCCTCGGGCATCCAGACCGGATTGACCCCAAGCGTTAAGGTTTTCATGAAGCCGCCCAGCACGGCGTCGCGCCGGGACGGCAAAGCCTCGGCCAGGGCCTTGGCCAGTCGCGGCGTGCCGGGAATCAGCGGCAGTTGGGTGGTCGGCGCTTCGAGCAGGCGACCCGCGCCTTTCCCGTCCGGCCCCTCGATACGCAGCCAGTAGGGATCGGCCGGGGCCAGGAAATGATCCGGCCCGCCCGGCACATGGCGCAAGGGAGCCACGCTGGAGTCGACCGTGAAGCCGACTTCGGGCAGCACGGCCAGGGCCCGGCGAAAGAGATTCCAGCGGCCCATGCGGAAGGATCGGGCCGGCGAACCGCTGCAATCAGCCACGGCCGCCTGAAGATTGTGGAGTTTGTCCCTAAAGACCGCCGTCGGCATGACCGAAGTGCTCACAGGCTCCGGCCAGGGCAGGTCCGGGAAGGGCGGCGTGTTCCAGGGATGCAGGTGGGCGCCGAGTTCCCCGCCGACCCGGGACAGAAGGCCGGCCAGCACCTCAAGGCTGGGGCCATGGCGCAGCACCGGGTAGTCGCACAACAGCGTCAGCGGCAACCCGAACTCGGCCGGCAGGAATTCCAGACGGCGCAACAACGGGATGTTGGACAACCCGGCCCCTTCCCGGGGATAACTCCCGGAAAACAGGCCCTCTTCCTCCACATCAAGGCTGACCACCACGGCCAGCGTTTTTTTTCCCACGACGTCCCTCCGGGGCGCGCCGGCCAGGCGATGCCCGGGCACGGCTTTTGCTTGCGTCCAATGTCGCTACGAGGCCGACACATTGCTTGACATGCCTCGCCCAGGACTATTTTTATACCTATGGCCTTAAAATCTTCCTCGCCTGACGCTGTCCCGTCTCCCGCCCGCCGGCTCTCCCTGGCCGCCCTCGAACCGGGCATGGTCTTGGAAGAAGACGTGCTGCGCAACGACGGGACTCTGCTCGTGCCGCGCGGCACGGTCCTCACCGAACGCCTCATCAGTCTGCTCCACGCCTGGCCGGTGCGCGGACAGGCGGCCTGCATCCTGGCCGACGGCGCGGCCCCCGGCCCGCAGCCGCCCTGCCAGCCCGAGGCCGAGCCCCTGGATCTGACCGCGGCGGCCGCCGCCCTGGGGCCGCGCTTTGTCCACTGCGACCTGGAAGAACTCGGCCAGGCGGCGCTTTTTGCCCAATCCCTGCCCCGGGCGGCCCGGCTGCTGCGGGCCAGAGGGCCGCACTGCCTGGACCTGCCCGGGCCCGTGGCCCCCGAGACCCTGCCGCCGGCCCCCACGACCCCGCCGCCGGGTCCCATGGCCATCATTGAGGCCGACCCCAAGCTCACCTCGCTGCCCGACGTCTTCGTGCACATCAGCGAAGCCTTAAATGACCCCAACAGCACTTCCAAGGAAGCGGCCGAGGCCATCGGCAAGGACACCAGCCTGTCGGCCAAGCTGCTGCAACTTGTCAACAGCGCCTTTTACGGCTTTCCGGTAAAAGTCGACACCCTGTCCCGGGCCGTCACCATCGTGGGCAGCCGCCAGCTCACCACCTTGGCCCTGGGCATCTCGGTCATCGGCCTTTTCAAAGACCTGCCTGAAGGGCTGGTCAACATGCGCGATTTCTGGAAGCACAGCATCGGCTGCGGCGTCATCGCCTCCAACCTGGCCCAGGCCGGAGCCAACGCCGCCGGCGGGACGGTGGAGGTGGAACGGCTGTTCGTGGCCGGCCTGCTCCATGACGTGGGCCGGCTGGTGCTCTACCGCAACCTGCCGGGCCATACCGCCCATGTGCTGGCCATGGCCCGGGACGAAGGCATCCTCCTGCGTCAGGCCGAGCGGGCCATGCTCGGCTTCGACCACGCCACCCTCGGCGGCATGTTGCTGCGGCGCTGGCGTTTCCCGGAAAACTTGGAGCAGGCCGTGCGCGGCCATCACGGCGGCCAGGTTCCCATGGGCCGCACGCTGCCGGCCATGATCCACCTGGCCGACGCGGCGGCCGGCTGCCTGTGCATCGGCTCCAGCGGCGAGATCTACGCGCCGCCGCTGTCTCCGGCGGCCTGGGCCACCGTCGGGTTGACGCCCGAGGCCCTGGCCCAGGCCCTGACCGTGGCCGAGGGCCAGGCGGCCGAAATCATCTCCCTGTTCCTGGCCGACGAAACCTAGGGCCGCGTCCCGGCGACAAGACGCTCGCCTTTTCCCTGAACGCGCCGCCAGCGACGGGTTCAGGGCAAAGCCTCCTGGCCAAAGGAGCGGACTTGCGTCCCGACGGCCAGCCCCGGGGCCGGGCCTTCCCGAAATACGCCGTCCACGGCAAGGGCGGCCCAGAACAAACGACAAGGCCGGCTCCACGAAAACGGGAGCCGGCCGGTTTTTTTCCAGAGAGGCTGGACTGGCGGCCGCTTAGACGATGGTGGATTTGCCGTCGCGCAGCTTGCCGACCAGAAAGCCGATGGCGATGCCCAGGATGCAGCTGCCGATGCAGCTGACGCCGAAGATGGCCACCAGATCATTGACGTCGCCGATGATCTTGCGGCCAAAAAGGATGTGGAAAAAGCCGTAGCTGATCCAGATGACCATGCCGGCGTGGAAGCCGAAGAACAGCCCGTCCATCATCCGGTCGTGGACCTCGACGGACTCGATGTACTTGTAGCAAATGATCTGGGCCACCACCCCGAAAAGGGTGATGGACCCGAACGAGGCCAGAAGCTGGATGGCCATGGCCACCACCGTGGCATGCCAGGGGTCGCCCTTGCGCAGGGAGACGATGATGCCGGGCATGAGGCTGACCAGCCACAGGCCGATGATGCCGAGCCCCTGGTGGTGTCGCAGGGCCTTTTTCCAGATCGCATCCAAACGCTCTTGCATGGTCCGCCTCGTGATAACGGCCGCCCGGGGCCGGCCTTTCCCGCCGGATGGGGCGGGCGCACAAACAAAAAGCACGCCAGCCGCGTTGTCAAGCGGCGTGGAAAACGTCATACTGGCTGCAAGCGTGGGAAGCAATGCGTTTTGCGCAAACCGGTCCGCCCTCCCCCGCGCCCGGACAACCATGAAAAATGTTCCTGAAGGCGTACGGGCCGACGCCCGGCCGCCGCGCATCCTCATCGTCGACGATGAAACGATCAACGTCGAAACCCTGGCCTGGATGCTGAGTGAAGCCGGGTTCACACCGCTTCGCGCTTCGTCCGGGCCGGCCGGGCGGCGCATCGCCGTCGCCGAACAGCCCGAACTCATCATCCTCGACATCGTGATGCCCGGCGAATCCGGCTTCGAGACCTGCGCCAAGCTCACCGCCGACCCGATCACCACCGACATCCCCATCATCTTCATCTCGGGCCTGGACGACGTGGAAAACAAGGTCCGGGGCCTCAAGCTCGGGGCCGTGGACTACATC
>JAEZEM010000349.1 GCA_023417745.1 Pseudomonadota bacterium | reverse complement strand
GCTGGCCCGCGCCCCCTTTTCCCGCCGCCGGCTTGATTTCCGCGAGGGATGCGGCTACCTCAAGCCCCGACCGGACGCATCGGCCGGTCCCATCCACTCGTTTGCCGCGCGGGAGAACCATGCGCTTCACCAAAGCCCTGCTCATCAGCCACATCACCGATCTGGCCGGCCCTTCGGAAGCCCTGGAGAACTATCTCAAGGCCCGAAGCGACGTCCTGGGGATCATCTACCATCCCTTCCACTACTGCTCGGATCGCCGCTCCGTCGCCCGAAAATACGTCGGCGGCCGGCTCGTCTCGGAAAAAAAGCGTTGCGGCGCGGCCCTGCCGGGCCTGGCCACCTATTTCAAGGACGCCTTTTTTTCGGTCTTTTTCTTCCTCGGCTTTTTTTCACGCTTCGAGACCTGCGTGGCCTGCGACCCCCTAAACGGCGTGGTGGCCATGGTGCTCAAGCGCCTGGGGCTCATCCGGCGGGTGGTCTATTACACCATTGACTGGATGCCCGAGCGCTTCGCCAGCAAGCTCCTTAATAAGCTCTACCACGCCCTGGACCGCTTTTGCCTGGATAACTGCGACGCAGCCTGGAACATCTCGCCGCGCATCGTGGAGATTCGCCGGGAGCAGGGGCTTCCTGACGAGCGCAACGTGCTGGTGCCGGTGGGCGTTGACCTCGAAAAGATCGACCTGCCGGACAAGTCGGCCAAGACCCCGCGCGACGTGGTGCTGCTGGGCGCGCTAAGCCCCTCCAAGGGCGTGGATCTGGTCATCGAGGCCTGGCCGGCCCTGACCGAACGCTTCCCGGGACTCACGCTGCACGTCATCGGCAAGACGCCCAACAACGCCATCGAGGACGGCGTGGTCTACGCGCCCTACGAGCCGCGCCTGACCGCCCTGGGGCCAAGCGTCGTCCTGCACGGCGTCATGAACCACGACAAGGTGCTGGAAACCCTGCCGGCCTTCGATATAAGCCTCGCCCTGTACCGCCCCACGGACAACAACCTGTCGCGCTGGGCCGATCCCAGCCGGGTCAAGGACTATCTGGCCTGCGGCCTGCCGGTGGTCATCACCGACGTGCCGGAAATCGCCAAGGACGTGGACGCGCTCGCGGCCGGCGTGGTCGCGTCCTACACCGTGGACGGCGTAGCCGAGGCCATCGCCGCCATGGTCGAGGACCCGGAGCGCTGGCGGGCCATGCGCCAGGCGGCCGTGGCCTACATGCAGCGCTACCGCTGGTCGGCCATCTTCGACGCTTCCTTCGAGGCGGCCCTGGCCCCGCCGGTCCGCTAGTGTCGCGTCCGCGAAAAGCGCATATGGCGTTTTGTAGTCAACGTACTAACCCCATTAATTTTTATTAAAAAATACTATCGTATTTTTTAAGGGACGCGACGCAAGCAGGCCGCGCCCTCGACAAGCGCCTTCTTTCGGGCCATTCCTGGGCGCGCGGCGCGTCCGAAAATCCCCGCCGGGGCAACGCGCGCGGTCGACCGCCCAAGGCGGGCGGGCCTGATGGCGGCCGCCCGCTTCCCCCATCCATCGCCAAGGCAAAGGAACAAGACGTCATGCGACGAAACACGGTGTACGCGCTGGCCGCCCTGGCCGCCCTGGCCGCGCTGACCTGCGTCGCTTTCGCCGGGGTGCTTTCTCGCCCCGGCATCGTCGGCCACACCTGGGACTGGGGCATCCCCAATTTCGCCGAGCAGTTCCGGGACATGGCCCGGCATCACTTCTCCACCTGGGACGCCTACTTTGAAACCGGGCGCTACCACTATTTCAAGCTGGAGCTGCTCTACTGGCTGGCCTTGTGGCCGGTGTCGGTCCTGGGCGGCGAGGCCGTGTCCAAGTGGCTGCCGCTGTGCCTCGTCTTCGCCTCGGGCGCGGCCCTGTGGCCCCTTGCCCGCCGTCTGGCTTTGCCGCCCTTTTTCGCCTTCCTGGCCGCCGTGTTCTACGCCTTCTCGCCCTACGCGCTAAGCCGCGTGGTGGCCGGGCACATGCCCATGCTCGTGGGCTACGCCCTGCTGCCGGTGGTCATGCTGGCCGCCTTGACCCTTCTGGACCGCATCGCGGCCGGCCGGCCCGGGGTGTTTCGGGCCACGGTCGCCACCGGCTTTGTCCTGGGACTGACCTCGCTGCATCCGGGCGTGGGCATGAGCGCGGCAGCCATGCTCACCGTCGCCTTTGCCTGCCGGTTCGTGTCCTGCCCGCGCCGCAAGGCGCTTGCGGCGGCGTTTATCGGCCTTGGCGCGGTGGCCGTGGCCATGAACATCCATTTCATGGCCCCGTTTTTCGGCGACTATTTCGGCAAGGGGGCCATCCGCCACGGCTGGGGCCTGTCGGTTTCGGCCGACGGCGACGTGACCGTGGATTCCGAGCTGCCCCGGCGCGAGGCCTACCACGAGTCCACCAGCCAGCCGGCCGACGCCTCGTTTTTCCTGCGCCTTCGCCCGGGCATGGACACCGAATACGTCTACCCCATCCCCCGAGGCCTGGGGATTCCCTGGAACCTGGCCGCCCTGGCCCTGACGCTGGGGGTCTTTGCCTATCCTTTCAGCCGGCGCAAAACCCCGGAGTTGACCGGCTTTTTCGTCACCGCCCTGTGCGGCGTGCTGCTGGTCGCCGGCTCGCGCACCCTGCCCGGGCTGGTCTTTTACCAGCTGGCCCTCAAAAAGACCCTGCCCATCCTTTTCGCCGCCTTTTCCAACACCACCCGCTGGCTGCCTCTGGTGGTGCTGCCCTATGCCCTGCTCCTGGCCCGGGCCGGGGCGCAGCTGGCCGAGGCCGCGCCGCGCCCCAGTCTCGCCGCCGGGGCTTGCGCCGTGGCCGTTGGCCTTTTCGTCTCGCCCTTTTTGGCCGGCGGACTCACCCGCCCCTTTGATCCCGAGCGCGATCCCCAGCCGCTGACCCTGCACCAGACGCCCATCAACCCCGAGGTGGCCTCGGTCTACGGCTTTTTGCGCGACCGCCGCGACGCCTTCCGCGTCACCTATCTGCCGCCCATCGGCATCACCTGGCCGGGCGACACCTACTACACCTTCGAGTGGACCTCGGCCTATTCGCCCAAGCCCTTCTTCATGGCCTTCAAGACCCACCCCCTGGCCGAGCCGGTTTTTTCGGGCTTCTACGCCGAGCGCCCGAGCACCAAGATCAGCCGGCTCCTGGGCCTGGGCTCCTGCCGGTTTCTGGTCTACCCGCGCTACGACCACGCCTATACCTACGACGATTTCCAGCCGGCGTTCGCGGCCCCGGCCATGGTGGACGGCTACAAGGACTACAAGCCGGTGTTCGACGCCAACCTGGCCCGCCAGGAAGGGCTGGTCGCCATGCCGCTTTTCCGCGACGTGGCCCTGTATAAAAACGAAGACTTCCTGCCCCTGGTGCGCCCCGGCGACCGGGTGGCCGCCGTGGAGGCCGTGGGCGGCGATTATCGCGGCAACGCCGTGGCCGCCGCCCTGGCCCAGGAGATCGAGCTGCCGGACTACGATCCGGGCACGGTCTATCTGCGGGCCGGTTCCGATCCGGTCTTCCTGGAATTCGTGGCCGCCATGCAGGGCGACGGCCCCACCGTCACCCGACTGCTGGCCGACCGCACCGGCGAGAAAAAGCTCGCCGTGGTGCGGCCCAAAAACCGCCTGGACGCGCCCACGGTGGAATTTCGCCGCCTTGGCCCAACGGCCGTGCGGGTGCGCGTCCACGGAGCCAAGGCCGGCTTTCCCCTGGTCTTCCAGGAGACCTTCCACACCGGCTGGAAGGTCCTCGTCGTGCCGCGCACCGCGGGCGAACTGACCGGCCAGGACCGGGACATGGCCGCGCTGACCGCCGCCTACCATCCCTTCCCGGTCCAGGGCCTGGATCAGGCCGGCCAAGCGGAACTGGCCGGCTACGTGAAAAAAGGGCTGGTCTCCACCCTGGGGGACGGCGCGAACCAGGAGCGCGAGGCCTTCCTCTACGGCCCGGGCGGCAAGGTGACCGGCGAAACCGAAACCCGGTTCGCCGTGGACTACGTCTCGCCCTTAACCGCCGGAGCCATCCAAAACGACAATCTGCCGGCGCTGGGCTTTGCCGAAGCCTTTTTCCCGTCGGCCTTTGCCCCGGCCACGCCGCAAGCCGTGTCCAGGCCCCAGGACCCGGCCGGCTGGAGCGCCCCGGCCCCGGGCGGCCTGGCCGCCCTGCCCGAGGCCCTGCATGTCGAGGCTTACGGCTTTGCCAACGCCTGGTGGCTGCCGCCGGGCCTGATGCGCCTGTTGCCTGAAGCCGCTTCCGATACGCCCGGCTATTTCGCCGCCCGGGCCGACGGCGGCCTGGACTACGAACTGCTGCTTTTCTTCGCGCCCCAAACCTCGTACCTCATCGGGCTTATGGGAAGCGCTGCCGCCTACGTCTTCTGTCTGGCCGTCATGGCCTCCGGGCTTTTCGCCCCACGACGCCGGGAGGACGGCCATGCTTAAGGAACACGCCCCGGCCCTTTTGCCCGAGCCGCCCGCCCGCAAGGTCGGCGGCGCGGTCTTTGCCGGGCTTTTCGGCATCCTGGCCGTGATGTCGTGCCTGAAATACCTGGCCCTGCATTCCACGGTCTTCGATCTTGGCGTCTTTCTCTCCAACCTCCATTCGCTCCATGTGGCCGGCCAGTGGTGGCGGGCGTTTCTCGGCCATGCCCAGCCGCTGTTGCCGGTCTATGCCCAGGTCTACCGACTGGCCCCGGACCAGGCCGCGCCGCTGGCGCTGCTGGTGTCCCAGGCCCTTGTCCTGGCCCTGCCGGCCTTTTTCGCCGGCCGCCGCCACGGCACGTTGGCCGCCCTGGCCTATGCCCTGTTTTTTCCGGTCTGGACCAACGCGCTGTTTGACTTCCACCTCGACCATCTGCTTGTGCCCATCCTCTACGGCTTCCTGGCCGCCGCCACCACCGGCCGCATCGGCTGGGCCGTGGTTCTGGGGCTGGCCCCGTCCCTGGTCAAGGAACCCTACGCCCTGACCACCATCTGCTGCGGGGCCTATCTCTGGCTGTGCCAGGGCCGGCGCGGTCCGGGGCTATTCCTGGCCGCCTTCGGGGCGCTCTATTTCTACGTGGCGACAAGCCTCGTCGTGCCCTTTTGCACCGCCGACCCCGGCCTTGGGGTCCAAAGCGGGGCGTTTTCCTGGCTCGGCGGCAGTCCGGGCGCGGCCCTGGTCACCCTGATCACCCAGCCAGGCCAGGTGCTGGCCATGGTTTTTGGCGTTCCGGCCAAGTGGAAATACCTTGTATTCCTGTTCGGCTCCCTGATCTTCTTTCCGCTGCTGCGGCCCAAGCTCCTGTTGCCGGCCCTGCCCACCATCGCCCTGTCGCTGCTCTCCACCAACCCGGGCTATTACGGCTGGGCCAACCACTACACCGCCGGCGCGGCCGGGGTGCTCTTTTTCGCCTTCTGCCAGGTGCTGGGGCCGGTGCGCGTCCTGGCCCGCCAGTCCGGGGTCGGCGCCGGACGGGTGGCTTTCGCCGTGATGGCCTGGCTGGCCATCGCCCACGTCATGCTGGCCCCCTCGCCGGTGTCGCGCCTGTTCTGGACCACCGACAACTTCGCCTTCTCCGGCGAGGCCTACGAACCCACCGCCCGCGACGCCGCCATCCTGTCCGAGATCCTCAAGACCGTGCCCCAGGACCCGCGCGTGGCCGTGGTCTCCCAAAACACGCTGAACTGGGGGGCATTGGCCGAACGCCTGGACTACAACAGCTTTCCCCTGGGCGTTTTCGAATCCCATCCCGTGCGCGACCTCTCCGGCGCGACCTGGGCCGATTTCTGGACTTTTGTCCGCACCCGGCAAACTCCGAACCTGCCGGTGCGGTCCTGGCAGGCCCAGTACGTGCTGCTCGACCTCACCCGGCCCTGGTTCGTCCTGGACCGGGGCTGCGAGTTCATCC
>JAEZEM010000280.1 GCA_023417745.1 Pseudomonadota bacterium | reverse complement strand
CGGCGCAGTCGACGTCGCCGGTGAAGACGATGGACGGGATGCCCTTGCCGATGACATAATCCACGATGCGTCCGTCGGCGGCGTCGGGCAGGTGCAGGTCGAGCAGGGCCACGATGTAGTCGTGGTTGTCCGGATTTTCCTCAATGAGATAGCGGGCTTCCTCGAAGTTGGAGGCCCAGCAGGCGTCGAAAAAGAGTTCATCCTCGATCTTGCGGATAAGGATGCGGGCAAAGACCTTGCTGTCTTCGACGATGAGGACTTTTTCCATGCGAAACGACCGATGGAAATGGGTGAATGAATTGAAGGTAAATCGTTTCAATCGAAAAGGCCAGCCCGGCCGGGCGATCTTTCCCCGGCGGCGCGGCCGGCCGTCCGGGGCCGTATCGGGATCGGGCCGTTCATGACCGGTCCATCGCCGTGCCAGTTGGCCGAAGCCCTGGCCGTGGAAGGGATGTCGGCCCTTTCGGGCGACCCTTCGCGCAGTCTGGCCGAGGGGCTGCCCTTGGCCGTGGCCGTGCTGGATGGGCAGCGTCGTTTCGTGCGGGGCAACGCCCGGGCCAGGGCGTTTTTCGAGCGGGCAGGCATTGTCTGCCATCGGGGTCTTCGCGGTCGGGGGGAACCTTGCGAGGCCTGTCCGACCGGGGGCGGGCCGGCCGTGATCGCGCCTGGCGCGGCCTGCGTCGGCCTGGGGCCGGGCGGCCGGGACGGGGTGGTGTGCGTTTTTGAAACCGAGGAGGAATTTCTCCGGCGTGATCTTGTCCAGGTGCTGGAGCAGAGCTCCTCGGCGGTCTTTGCCGTGGACCGGGATTTCGTGGTGCGCTACGCCAACCGGGCCTTTGCCGCCATGCACGGGGGGCAGGTCGGGGATTTTCTTGGCCGCCATTTGGCGCAGTTCGTGCCGCCGGCGCCGTTTGCCCGCTTCCACGCCACGGCCCTGGCCGCCATGCAGGGCGGCGGTTCCAGCGAGGAGGAAGTGACCCTGCAGGCCGGCGGCCGGGAGCGCCAGTATCTGGCCGCCTGCATTCCGCTTCTGCGCGACGGCCTGCCCCTTGGCGTGTGCGGCACGCTCACGGACATCACCGAGCGCAAGGCGGCCCAGCGGGAGCTCGACGCCAGTCGGCGGCGCTACCAGGCCATCGTGGAGGATCAGACCGAGCTGGTGGCTCGTCTGAATCCGGCCTTTGGCCGCACCTTTGTCAACGCCAATCTGGCTGCCCACCTGGGCGCGCCGGTCGAAACGCTCATTGGCGGTTATTTTGGCGACCGTCTGCCCGAGGCCGAGACCCAGGCCTTGCGTCGGCGACTGTTGGAACTGACGCCGCGTTCCCCGACCTGCGAGGTGGAGCACGCCCTGGTGCTGCCCTCGGGCGAAGAGCGCCGGCTGCACTGGTCGATGCGGGCCATTTTCGACGAAGCCGGCCGCATCGGCGAATACCAGGCTCTGGGGCGCGACGTCTCCCTCGTGCGTCGCATGGAACGGGAACTGTTGCAAAGCGAAGCCAAGTTTCGCGACATCTTCGAGCATTCCGCCGAGGGCATCTTCCAGTTCGAACCAAGCGGAGCCGTTGCCGCTTGCAATCCCGCCCTGGCCCGCATTCTTGGCTACGCTTCGCCGGAAGCGGTCCTGGCCGAGCCGGGCGACCTGTTCACGCGCATCCAGGCCCGGCAGGAGGATCGCCTGGAATTTTTGCGCCAGCTGGCCCGCCACAACCGGGTCTACGATTTCGAGATGCAGGTGGTGCGGCGCGACGGCCGGGCCGCCTGGCTGTCGGTCAACGCCCGGGCGGTGCTGGACGCCGCTGGTCGGCTGGCTCGGGTGGAGGGCGCGGCCCGGGACATCACCGACCGCAAGCGGGCCGAGGGCGAGCGCATGCTGCTCGTTTCCGCCGTGGATCAGAGCGCCGAGGGGTTGGTCATCGTCAGCCGGGATTTTCGCCTGGAATACGCCAATCCGGCCTTTACCCAGATCGTGGCCGGCGGCCAGGGACTGGCCGGACGCGATGTCCTGGAGCAACTGCTCGCTCCGTTTCTCACCGAGTCCGTGCGCAAGATGCTGGGGCTGGGGCTGCGCTGGTCGGGCCGGCTGCGCCTGACCCGGCCGGGCGGCGAGGAGGCCGTGGCCGAGGCGCTCATTTCCCCGGTGCGCGATACGGCCGGCCAGGTGGTCAACCACATCCTGCTCGTGCGCGACATGACCTACGAGCTCGACCTGGAACGCCGCCTGCGCCAGGCCGAGAAACTGGAAGCCATCGGCGTGCTGGCCGCCGGGGTGGCCCACGACTTCAACAACATCTTAACGCCCATTCTGCTCAATTCCGAGCTGGTGCTGGCCGATCTGCCGGTGCTGCATCCCCTGCGCAAACCGCTGTCCGACGTGGTGCTGGCCTCGGAGCGGGCGCGCGATCTGGTGCGCCAGCTCTTGGCCTTTAGCCGTCAGGGCGAGATATCGGTGGCCGACCTGCCCCTGGCTCCGCTGGTCAAGGAAACGGCCAAACTGGTGCGCGGCATGGCCCCGGCCGGGGTGGAACTGCAGCTGGAGATCGGGGCGGAGCCGTATTGCGTGCGGGCCGATCCGGCCCAGATGCATCAGGTGCTGGTCAACCTGTGCCTCAACGGGGTGCAGTCCATGGCCGGCGGCGGTCGGCTGGAGGTGGGTTTGGCCCCGGTCGACGGCCCGCCGCGGCCGGAAAGCGGGGGCATCGCGGCCGGCGCGCCGCTGACGAGCCTGGCGGCAGGGCCGTATGTGCGGCTGTGGGTGGAAGACACCGGCCACGGCATGGCCCCGGAGGTGGCGGAGCGGGTGTTCGAGCCCTTTTTCACCACTAAAAAGCCGGGCCAGGGCACGGGCATGGGCTTGGCCGTGGTCCATGGCATCGTCAAGAGCTGCGGCGGGGCGGTGATTTTGACCACGGCCCAGGGCAAGGGCAGCCGGTTCGAGGTCTATCTGCCCCGGGCGGCCGCGCCCGACGCCTGTTCGGCCCAGCCGGCCGACGGCGCGTTGCGTTGACCCCGCGCCGCCGCCTCGCCGCCCCACGCCAAACCCCCTTTACCCTTTGTCTTCATGTGGGGGGGCCGGGGGCCTCAGGCCCCCGGCGGAGAGGTCCAGGAGAGGCAGAGCCTCTCCTGGCCGCCGGAGGCATTAATTAATAGGCACGTCCAGCAGTTCGAAGCCTTGCCAGCCTGGGCCGTCGAAGTGCCACCATTCCGAGGGCAGCGGATCGAAGCCGGCCTTTTGCATGGCCGCTTCCAGGCGTTTGGCGTTGGCCCGGGCGGCCGGATCGCCGCCGGTGTAGTCGCGGCGGGCTTTTTCCGAAAAATCGTCGAACCCGGACGGCATGGGCAGTTCCTTGCCGGCGGCGTCAACGAGGGTCAGGTCCACGGCCGCGCCCCGGTTATGCTTGGAGCCGCTGGCCGGCTTGCCGTCTTTTTCCACGGGTTTGGCCACCCAGTCTTCGTTGGGGACCAGGGTCCAGAATTTCTTCTGGATGGCAAAGGGCCGGTAGCAGTCGTAGACCTTCAGGCCCAGGCCTTCCTTTTTGAGTTCGGCCTGGACGCTGGCCAGGCGTTTGGCCACGTCGGCGCGCAGGAAGCAGCGCGGGGCGGGGTAGACGGCCACACCGGTGAAATTGTTGGGCGTGGCGTAGCGGATGTCCAGAGCGATGTCCGGGGCCACGGCGGTGATGTCCACCAGACCGGCTTGGGCCGGAGTCTTCTGGGCCAGGGCCGGAGCGGCGGCCAGGAGGCAGGCGGCGAGGACAACGGCGGCCAGGGCCGCAAAGGGCGGGCAAAGGCGGCGAAAGGGCATGGGCGACTCCTTTGTTTCCGGCACAATGCCCGGCCGGGCGGCCTTGTCAATATGGGCGGCGGGCAAACCCTGGGCCGGCTGCGCCGCCTCGTCTTGACGCCAAACCCTGCCGGGGGCATAAGGTCCGATAGTCGCCTTTTTTTCAGGGCGGCTCACTGACCTTCAGGAGGAACACGCCCATGAGCGAGCGTACCGGACTTATTACTTTTCTTGGCGGCGGTCTGACCCTTGTCGGCAATCCGGTCGGCGTTGGCGACGCGGCCCCGGAATTTTCCGTGCTCACCAACGAGCTGGCCCCGGCCAAACTGGCCGATTTCCCCGAAAAGGGCCTTATCCTTATTGCCGTGCCATCCCTGGATACGGCCGTGTGCGATCTGGAAGCCCGCAAATTCAATAAAGAGATGGAGAGTCTTAGCGGCAAGGCCAAGGCGCTGGTCATCAGCATGGATCTGCCTTTTGCCCAGAAGCGCTGGGCCGAGGCGGCCGGGGTCACCAACATCGTCACGCTCTCCGACCACCGCGACGCCTCCTTCGGCCAGGCCTACGGCCTGCTCATCAAGGAACTGCGCCTTTTAGCCCGGGCCGTGCTGGTCCTTGGCCCGGACCGCAAGGTGGCCTACCTGGAGCTGGTCAAGGAAGTCACCAACGAGCCCGACTACGCCGCCGCCCTTGCGGCCTTGGGCAAGGTCTTGTAGAGACGGCCTGTCCGCCCCTTGGGGCGACGCAGGTGCGACCATGAAAAACGATTTGTCTTCGCGCCGACGCCTTCGGGCGTCGGCCCTTTTTGCGGCCCTGGTCTTGGTTTTGGCCCTTGGGGGCTGCGGCGGCCAGAAAGCGACGGTGACGCCGTCGGTGGTGGTCGAGCCTGAGGCCCTTGGGCGCGGCGTGGACGTGTCCGTGGCCGTCAAGGACGCCCGACCAAACGACGAAGTGGGGCTGTGCAATCCCCAGTCGTCGTTCGCCGGCAAGCTGCAAACGGCCTGCGATCCCTCGCCGGCCATCCACGCGGCTGTGGAGAAGGGCCTTCGCGACAAGGGCTTTACCCCGTCGCCGGCCCGGGAATCCGTGGTGCGCACGGTCACGGTGGAGCTTGTCGAGCTGGCCTACAAGCCCAGCCGCGACGGGGTGCATCTGGCCGCCAAGGCCGTGTGCGCGGTCAAGGTCACGGCCGACAACAACGGCCAGGTCCTGACCCGGCGCTACGAGGCCGACACGGTCTGGAAGCTGCCGGTCGAGGGCGTAGAGCCGGAGTTCGACAAGCTGCTCAGCATGACTGTGTCCAAGGCCTTAAGCCGCATGGCTTCGGACTACGAACTTATCCAGTTCATGCAAAAAACCGTGCTGCGCACCCGCGACATCAAGTAGCCCGGCCGGGCGGCCCGCCGCCGCCCGGCTTTTTTTCCTGCCAACGGCCGTTTCCCGGCCCCGTCCGGCGGAGGCCCCGCCGCAAAAGGATCATCGCCCCATGGCCCTCTCCGTCGGCATCGTGGGTCTGCCAAACGTCGGCAAATCCACGCTTTTTAACGCCCTGACCAAGGCCCAGAACGCCCAGGCCGCCAACTATCCGTTCTGCACCATCGAACCCAACGTGGCCATCGTGCCGGTGCCGGACCCGCGCCTGACCGCCCTGGCCGAGCTGGTGCGGCCCCAGCAGGTGCTGCCGGCCACGGTGCGCTTCACCGACATCGCCGGCCTGGTCGC
>JAEZEM010000244.1 GCA_023417745.1 Pseudomonadota bacterium | reverse complement strand
GCGTCACCGGTGCGCCCATGCGGAACGATTTTGAAAGCGTCGTTTTCGCGGCCCACCCCGAACTGGGGCGGGTCAAGGAGCGCCTGCTGGCCCTGGGGGCGGCGGGCGCGCTTTTATCGGGCACGGGTTCGGCGGTCTTCGGGCTCTTCCGGAAGCGTCAGACAGCCACTCTGGCTCTGGCCATTCTCACCGGAAGCGGTCCGCGCGCCTATCTCGCGCCGCTGTGACGCAGGCGGCCCCGTCCGGGGCCGCACGGCCGGTCCGCCGTTACGGACCATTTTCATGCTGGGGCGTCGCCAAGTTGGTAAGGCACGGGGTTTTGGTCCCCGCATTCGTGGGTTCGAGTCCTACCGCCCCAGCCAGTTTTTTTCCCGACACCACCCGGTCCTTCCCGGACCGGCACAGCACCCGAGGCTTCGCACATGGCGCAAGGCGATCTGAAAATCCTCACCGGCACTTCCAATCCCGGACTGGCCGAGGCCATCTGCGACCATCTCGGCTGCACCCTGCTGCCGGCCAAGGTCGGCACCTTCAGCGACGGCGAGATCCGCATCGAGGTCGGGGCCAACGTCCGCGGCTCGGACATCTTCGTGGTCCAGTCCACCTCGTACCCGGTCAACTACAATCTCATGGAACTGTGCCTGATGCTGGACGCCTTAAAGCGCGCCAGCGCCCGGCGCGTCACGGCGGTTGTGCCCTACTACGGCTATGCCCGTCAGGACCGCAAGGTCGCGCCCCGCGCGCCCATAAGCGCCAAGCTCGTGGCCGACTTCCTGACCGTGGCCGGCATGAACCGCCTGCTCACCATCGACCTGCACGCCGGCCAGATCCAGGGCTTTTTCAACCTGCCCGTGGACAACCTGTTCGCCGCGCCCATCATGGCCGAATATTTCAAGGATTTCTCCGGCCCGGACCTGTGCGTGGTCTCCCCGGACGCTGGCGGCGTGGAACGCGCCCGGGCCTTTGCCAAGCGCCTCGGCGCTACGCTGGCCATCATCGACAAGCGCCGCGACGCCCCCAACCAGGCCCAGGCCATGCACGTCATCGGCGACGTCAAGGGGAAGCTGTGCGTGGTGCTTGACGACATGATCGACACCGCCGGCACCATGTGCCAGGCCGGCGTGGTGCTGCTGGAAAACGGCGCCCGCGAGGTCATGGCCACGGCCACCCACCCCGTGCTGTCCGGCCCGGCCATCGAACGCCTGGAAAATTCGCCCTTTACCCAGATCGTGACCACCAACACGATTCCCCTTAACGACAAAGCCAAGGCCTGCTCCAAGATCAAGGTGCTCTCCATCGCGGGGCTTTTGGCCAAGGCCATCCATAATATCCACACCGAGTCCTCGGTGAGCGTGCTGTTCACCTAACCCAGGCGACGCACGGCCGGCCGAAAAAACCATGTTTCGCCCCAGGGCGCAAAGGAGATACCCGATATGAGTCAGACCCAGTCCCTCGCCGTCAAGACCCGCGCGGGCCTCGGCAAAGGCGCCTGCCGCAAGCTGCGCGCAGACGATATGGTCCCCGGCGTTTACTACGACGCCAAGGGCGTCAACGTCCCGGTCATGGTCGAGCACCTGCCCCTGCAGAAGCTCTATTCCAAGATCGCCTCCTCCCACGTCTTCGATCTCCTGATCGATGGCGAGGCCGGCCAGGAGACCAAGCCCGCCCTGGTCTGGAAGGTCGAGCACCATCCGACCAAGCCCCGCATCACCCACGTCGACTTCTACGGCGTGGACCTGACCAAGGAAATCCAGGTCCGCGTGCCCGTCGAAATCGTGGGCAAGTCCAAGGGTCAGGTTAAGGGCGGCCAGCTTGAGATCCACCGCGAGTCCATCGAGGTCCTCTGTCTGCCCCTGGTCATCCCGGACAAGGTCGTCCTGGACATCACCAATGTCGACATCAATGAGAGCATCCAGATCGCCGACGTCGTCCTGCCCGAGGGCGTCAAGGCCGTCTACGACAACAATTATGCCATCATCGGCATCCTGGCCAGCTCGGCCGAGACCGCCGAAGAAGGCGCCTAGCCTCGCAAGGTTCCGTTTTCGCGTATGCGGGCGGGGCGCGTTTTCCGGCGCGTCCCGCCTCTTTTCGCGCGAAAGCCCCTTGAATCCCTCCTCTCCCATGGCTGTTTCCGCCCTCATCGTGGGCCTGGGCTATCCCGGGCCGAGATACGCGACCACCCGCCATAATTTCGGCTTCCTGGTTCTGGACGCGCTTATTGACCGCGCCCGAGAACTCGGCGGCGCGCCCAAGGCGACGCTGACCGGCCGGAAGGATCTCGAAGCCGTGACCGTCTCCCTGCCGGTGCTGCCCGGCGGGGCCTTTGCCCAGTTTGCCTGCCTAAAGCCCCTGACCTTCATGAACTTAAGCGGCCGGGCCGTGCGGGCCGCCCTGGATTTTTACAAACTTGCCCCGACCGACGTCTTTGTCCTGCACGACGAGCTCGACCTGCCCCTTGGGCGCATGCGCCTCAAGCGCGGCGGCGGCAACGCCGGCCACAATGGACTCAAGTCCATCAACCAAGAGCTCGGCAGCCCGGAGTTCGTACGCCTGCGCCTGGGCATCGGCCGCCCCGAGGGCCGCGACGTGGCCGGCTACGTGCTGGAAGCCTTTCGCGGGGACGAGACGGCTGTCGTGCGCAAGGTCGTGCCGGCGGCCGTGGACGGGGTCATGGCCTTTTTCGAGGACGGCCTCGAAGCGGCCCAGCGCCGCGTGGGCGGCTTTGACGCCGTCCCGCCGCCGCCGCCCCAGCCGTAGCGCCATTTTCTCGCCGCACAGCTTGCGCAGCTTGCCGACAGCGCGCGAAAGCCAATAATTTTCTCCAACAAAAACTGTTGATTCTCCACGAGACGCGGCGGGCCGCCCGATACTATGCCCCAGGTCTGTGGGCAAAACTCGCATTTTTGCAAATCCCCGCCCGTCCCGCTCCCGCCCCGGGGCAGCCTCCCCGGCAGCCCCCAACCCTTGTGGGGCGCGGTTTTCCGGCCGTCGCCGGAATCCATGGACACAAGGGGCCAAGTACGCTATTTTGGATTGAAGACGGCACAGGCGCATTGTTTGGCACGCGTCTGGCCGGGAGGAGTCCCAGGGTGTTTTCCGAGGAGCAGCTAGTCGTTTATCCGGCCCAGGGTGTGGGCAGGGTCGAACGGATCGAGACCCAGGTCATCGGGGGCGCCTCGGCCGACTTTTTCATTGTGCGCATCTTAAGCAACAACGTCACGTTAATGGTGCCGGTCAAAAACGCCGCCAACGTGGGGCTTCGGCCCCTGTGCACGGCCGAACAGGGCGCGGCCATCATCGAATCCCTCAAGGACCGTTCCGACTTCACCGGCTACACCGGCCAGAACTGGAACCGCCGCTACCGGGAGTATTCCGAAAAGCTCAAAAGCGGCGATCTGGCCGACGTGGCCTACGTGCTCAAGGAACTGCTGCTCATTGGCCAGAACAAGGAGCTTTCCTTCGGCGAGCGCCGACTCCTCGAACAAGCGACCAGTTTGCTTACCCTGGAACTGGCCCTGGCCCTGGACAAGGATCAGCAGGAGATCAAGGACGTGATAAACGAGATCTTCGCCGACGTCCTGCAACCCAAAACTGAAGAATAGGACCGCGATCCCAAGACTTTGGGGCGCCATGGGCCGCCCCGCCCTTGACAGGGGCGCGAAAAAGTATATGGATCGTTCCAGGTCGTTGCCGGCCTATCCTCCACTTGCCTTGGCCCCCGTAACATAGCGAGTCGCCCGCTCCTCCATAGGGGCGCGGACGCGACGAACTCACGCTGCATCGGG
>JAEZEM010000161.1 GCA_023417745.1 Pseudomonadota bacterium | reverse complement strand
GCGCGAAGCCGCGCGCCAACAGGCGCCATTGGTTTCCCCCATGCGGGGTTTCCAAAGGGGCTCAGCCCCTTTGGCCGCCGGAGGCATCTTCTTCTTTACTTCTCACCGCTTCCGTAACTGCCGCTTGTCGCCGACGCGGACCGTCACCTTTTCCTTGTCCAGGTATTCGAGCAGCGCGATGAGGAATTTGCGCGACAGGCCGGTCAGTTCGCGAAATTCCGCCGGTCCCATGTCGAGGGCTCCGGCGGCGTAGTAGGCCTGCACTTTCTCGATCAGCGCCTTTATCGCCTCGGCGCAGAAGTACATGCCTTCCTGGGCCTTGACGATGCGTCCTTCATCAAGAAGCACCTTGTAGACCGGCTGGGCTTCCTTGAAGGTCAGGTCTAGCGGCTCCAGGATGTCTTTGACGTTGGGCGGGGTCAGGCCGCCCTTGACGTAGGCGTCAAGCAGGATGCCGCGCAGCTTGGCCTGGTCCGAGGCCAGGGAGACCTTGTGGTCGGGCAGGCGGATGACGTCGCCTTCGGTGGCCAGCTTGCCGGCGCGAAGCAGGCGTTCGACCATGAAGTGGAACAGTTTGGGGGGCAGTTTCTTGCCCCAGGTGGAGGCAAGCTCGCTGCGCGACACGCCGAGCTTGAGGGGTTCGCGCTTGTGGAAGGCGGCGACGAAGTCGGTGAGCGTGGTCGCCAGTTCGGCCACGGTGTCGCCGTGGACGTAGTGGCGGCCTTCCTTGCCTTCGCGGTCGACGAGCGCCACGCCGCCCTTGTCGCACAGTGCGCCAAGGGCCTTTTCCAGGGCCTTGGATTCCAGGTCGGACAGGGTCATGAGCCGGGCAAACCCCAGGCCATCGGCCCCGGACCGGCGCAGTTGCAGGGCGACCAGCCCCGCCCCGGAAGCTTCGGCCAGTTCGGCCAAAAGGGCGCTTGTCGCCTCGGTGTTGCGCTTGATGCGGTAGGTCATGGGCGTGACGATCCGGCCGCCGGCCACGGTGCGCAGCGGCGCGCCCGAGCGGATAACCACCCGGTCGCCGTGGACGCCGGCCAGGGGTTCGGGCAGGCGCAGCTGGCACACGGCCGTCTGGCCGGGTTCGAGCTTGTCGCGGTCGAGCAGATGGATGCGGGCCAGAATTTCCCGGGTGCCGTGGTGCAGGTGCACTTCGGTGCGGTGCTTGAGCCCGCGCGGCGACGAGGCCAGGCAGTGAACCTCGGCTTCCCAGACCGTGTCCGGAAAAAGCGTGCCGGGCAGGGCCAGCACTTCGCCGCGTTCGATGTCCTCGACTTCCAGGCCGGCCAGATTGACGGCCGTGCGCCGGCCGGCCGGCGAAACCTCCACGGCTTCGCCGTGGGACTGCAGCCCCCGGACCTTGGAGCGTTTGTCCGTCGGGAAAAGGCGCACGTCGTCGCCGATCTTGAACGAGCCGGCAATGAGCGTGCCCGTGACCACCGTGCCGTGGCCTCGCAGGGTGAACACTCGGTCGATGGGCAGCCGGGCCAGGTCCGAACGGCGTTTGGGGGCAAAGGCGGCCACCAGATCGGAAAGGGCGGTCCGCAGCTCCGGCAGCCCCTGGCCGGTGTGGGAGGAGACCGGAAAGATGGGAGCCTCGGCCAGGAACGTGCCGGCCAGTTCCGCCCGCACGTCGTCGGTGACCATGGCAAGCCAGTCCGGGTCCACCATGTCGCATTTGGTCAGGGCCACAAGGCCCGTGGACACGCCAAGCAGCGTGCAGATGTCCAAGTGCTCGCGGGTCTGGGGCATGACGCCTTCGTCGGCGGCAATGACCAGCGTCACGAAATCGATACCGGCCGCGCCGGCCACCATGTTTTTGACGAACCGCTCATGGCCGGGCACGTCCACCACGCCAAGCCTCGCGCCGCCGGGCAGGTCCATGAAGGCAAAGCCGAGCTCGATGGTGATGCCGCGCTTTTTCTCCTCGGCCAGACGGTCGCAGTCGATGCCGGTCAGCGCCTTGATGAGCGTCGTCTTGCCATGGTCGATATGCCCGGCCGTCCCCATGATCACTGGCATGTGCGCGTCCTTGTGAGCGTAAGAAGAAGAGGAAGATGCCTCCGGCGGCCAGGAGAGGCGCTGCCTCTCCTGGACCTCTCCGCCGGGGGCCTAAGGCCCCCGGACCCCCAACATGGGGTAAGGGCGTTGCCGTTAACTCGACAAGAAGGCCTTGTAGGCGAGTTTGCTGGCGTAGATGTCGGCCACGCTGGTGATCTCGAACGGGCTGTGCATGCTGAGCACGGCCGGCCCGAAATCGATGATGTCCATGCCATAGACGGCCAGGAACTTGGCCACCGTGCCGCCGCCGCCGAGGTCCACCCGGCCCAGTTCCGCCATCTGCCAGGGGATGCCGGCTTCGTCCAGGAGGGTTCGCAGCCAGGCCACGTACTCGGGGTGGGCGTCGTTGGCCCCGACCTTGCCCCGGTGCCCGGTGAACTTGCAAAAGCACGGGCCAAAACCCAGCGTGGCCGAATTGAGCTTCTCGTGGAGATCCTGATAGTCCGGGTCCAGGGCGGCGTGGACGTCGGCCGACACGGCCTTGCCGGCGGCCAGCACCCGGCTCTTGCGCGCGCCGGCGTCCCAGGCGTCGATCAGGTCTTCCAGGCAATATTCGAAAAAGCGCGACTTGGCTCCGGTGGAGCCTTCGGAGCCGATCTCTTCCTTGTCCCAGAAAAGCACGATCTGGGTGTGCTCGGGCTG
>JAEZEM010000150.1 GCA_023417745.1 Pseudomonadota bacterium | reverse complement strand
GACCATTTTTTGCTACCCCAGCCTCACCGCCCTGACCCATTATCGGGTGGCCCATGAACTTGAGCTTCTCGGCGTGGATCTTATTCCGCGCATTCTCTCCGAAATGGCCCATGCCGCAACCGGCATCGACATTCATCCCGGGGCAAGCATCGGACGCCGCTTTTTTATCGACCACGGCACAGGCACGGTCATCGGCGAAACCTGCGTGATCGGCGACAACGTCCGCTTGTATCAAGGGGTGACGCTCGGGGCCAAAAGCTTCCCCAAGGACGACCAGGGGCGACTGGCCAAGGGCATTGCGCGCCATCCTGTCGTGGAGGATGGGGTGGTGATCTATTCCGGGGCCACGGTGCTTGGCCGCATCACCATCGGCGCGGGTTCGATCATCGGCGGCAACGTCTGGCTGACGCATGACGTGGCGCCGGATTCCCGCATCACGCAGCAGCGGCCAATCGGCATGCCGCTTATTGATGGCGCAGGGATATGATCGTTAGGATGCGTTTGAAGCGCTTTTCCCGATCATGCGCTGCCGTTTGGCTGCTCTCTGGAATGAGATTTCGGAGGGCCTTCAGAACATCGTCGTGCTGTTTGCGGAAATGTTCGGCTAACGTGGGGGGCACGGATATCGTCGTGCCGCCAGCCTCTTCTTGCTTCGTGCGTCAGTCGTTCTTGCCCATGCTTTCTACTTTTGAGCTGCATTCTTGAGCTGCTCAAGAATGCAGCTCAAAAGCAAAAGACAAGCAATATTCACCGAAGCAATCTGGAACGGCGTTTGCCATTGGTCAAGCGCGGACGCCGACGATGACGGCTTGAACAAAAAGGTCGCGCCCGGTAAAGGCGTATTCGGACAGGGCGAAGCCCCCTTGGTTCAAAAGGTCCCGGGCCTGTTCCTTGCTTGCGATCAAGGTTATTTCGTCAGGATGCATCTTCACGTTTGTGCCGAGAACGTCATTGAACAGATAATGAAGAGCGCCGAGCACGCGCACGCTCGTGCCCTTGCGGTGGGGCCAAAAAAGGACCGCCTTGCCGCCTGGGCGCAGGACTCTGCGAAACTCATGCAACATCCGCCTGATGGCTGCCTCATCGAAGTGTTCCATGACGCCAAGGTTATATATGCCGTCAAAGCTCTCATCCGCGAAGGGCAAGTTGAATAGATCGGCCTGCTGGATGCGTTCGGCGTCGGGATTATTGCGGCCGTAGAGGCACAGGGCGGGCAAGGACAAATCCACGGCGGTGATCTTGAACGACTCGTGCAGTCCGACGTCAGCCTGTCCCGAACCGCACCCGGCATGGAGCAGCCGGGCTCCGGCAGGGAAATGACGACGCAACGCTCCTGTGAGGTTGGGCCGAATGAACAGGCGGCGGTAGCAGGCCGCAGCCACGGTGTAGGCGAGATTGCCGGCGGTATTGCCGCGATCCCAGTAGCCGTCCCATTCGCAGGGAGCAGCTTCCTCCAGGGTGGCGTCGGGGGCACGACCGACGGCGAAACGCTCCGGTTCGGCCAGGGCGCGCAGCCACAGGCCGAGCAGGTACAGGCCGCCGCGTATGGCTTCCCCGGCCGTGAGCTTGGAGCTCCCGTAGGTGCGCACCGGCAGGATGATGGGAATCTCGGCGATGTCGCAGCCGTTACGGTGCAGCACGAACAGGCTTTCGAAGAAAAAAGAGTAGCTGCGCGAGCCCGCCAGGGAAAAAATCCGCTGGTCGATGCGCCGCAGGTCGTAGGCCCGGAAGGCTCCACTGGCGTCCTGAGGCAAGCCAAGCAGCGTCGAAGTCAAAAAATGGCCGAGCATGGTCAAACACCGGCGCATGAGGTTCCAGCCCGGCAGGCTGCCCCGCTCCATGTAGCGCGACCCGACCGCCATGTCGTGTCCGGGCAGGGCCGCCAGCATTTTCGGGATGTCGCCGGGGTCGTGGGTGAAGTCGCAGTCCAGCGTGATGAGGATATCGTACCCGCCGTCGTAGGCCCGGGCGATGCCCACCTGATGGGCCGAGCCGATCCCTTCCTTGCCCTGGCGGTGGATGACGTCCATGGACGAGATCGTGGCCGCCACCCGGTCGAGGATCGCTCCCGTGCCGTCAGGCGAGTTGTCGTCCAGGAAGAGGATATCCGCGGGAAGGTCGAGGGCAGCCAATTCCCTGGCCATGCGTTCGACGTTGCCGCTCTCGTTGTAGGTGGGGATGAAGATGAGGATGCGTGGAGAGGCCATCGGGTATTCCTTCACTTCTTTGATCATGCCTCGCCTATGGAGCTTTGGAGGCCAGCGTCATTGCATAAAACCACACGGCCAAGGGACGGGTTTCAACCGGTCCGAGATCAATGCCGGCGGTATTCCACCACCGGTATTCGAATGTCACCCAGTTAAGGCCGGCCTGGCCCTCGAAACGCACCACCGCATCGGTCTCCCCGGACGAAAGCACCGGGGCCAGGGTATCGACGCGGACCTCGACGTCGTTGATGCGGCAGGTCACTTCCTGGGCGGCAAACGGCGAAGCGATGCGATAATGCAATTCCATCGGGCGGGCTTCGGGAAGCCGGAACGCCACCACGGTCTTGGGGCCAAAACCCCAGTAAATCTGTTGATCCCGGGCCATTTCCAGCTCGCCCAGTCCGGCCACCTTGGCGTCCAGAGGCATGCGGCGGCGCAGGATGTCGGCCGGTTCTTCAAAGCGGATGCGGCGCTCTCCGCGATACGATTTTGTGGCCACAATGCCGACGGTCGTCAAGGCGAGGCAGATTGTCGCCGCATAACAACACTTGCCGATTCCGGCGCACAGCCGGCCAAGGCGTTGCCGACGGGTTGGCGATAAAGGCAGCGTCTCGGCGGCGTAAGCCGTCAACAGCCAGACCAGCATCCCGAGCAGACCGATGATGACTTTACGATGGCTGAGGATGTCGTCCACGGGGAGATCGGCATGTTGCGTCGCGGTGAACAGTCCTTGAAGCTGGGCAGTGGAGATGTCGGGCGTGGCGATCAGGGCCGGCAGGACCTGGGTGAACAACCGGGTCAGGTAGATCCCCGAGGCCGGCACGACCAGGGACAGGGCGACAAAAAAAGGAAACCAGGCCCAGTGCTGTTTGGGCGATGCCGCCGGCTCCCGGCCAACCGCCCAGGTGATGACGCCCAGGAAAGCGAACGGGAGGAGCATGACCTTGTAATTGGCGGACCAAGGAGTGCCGATGTTCATGAGGATGCACAGGATGCCGGCTTCAAGCAGCAACAAGTCGCGCCGTCTGGAGCGAAGGCAAAGGATGAGAAACGTCGCCCAGAAAAACGCGTACACCGCATGCGCCGCCAGGGACGCGGTGGATTCGGAGGAGAAAAAACCTGTCATGAGATACAGGAGCGAATGGTCCACGCCAAACCCGACCCGCACTGTGCGCGAAAAAAACGGACCCACCACCCGCGCCCAGAACAGCCAGGAATCCAGGGAGGTGGCCAGAACCACCGTCAAGCAGGTCGCCGCAAAGGCGGCCAAGGCCCTCCATTCCCGGCGAACGAGAAATATAAGCAAAAAGACGCCCGGCGTGACTTTCAACAGAAAGGCCAAGGCGCAGGCCACACCGGCCAGGGCAGGCCGTCCGCGTTGCCGGTACAGGTAGAGGGTCAGACACAACAGCAACAGAATCGGCCCGTCTGTCTGGCCCCGCTCCAACTCAAAATAGAGGAACGACGACATCAGATAGAAGGCGGCCAGAACAGCAAGGACCGGCCCCGCCCGAGGATAAAGCCGAGACAGCAAATACAACGAAGCCAGAATGCACAGGCAGCTGACAATGACCCAGACGACATAAGCCGTCTCATAGGGCAACAGCGCGAGGGGATAGAGCAGGATGGCTTGGAGCGGCGGATAGGAGTAGCGGTTGAAACTGCTGCCCAGCACGTCGTCAGCGGCATTCGCCGCCAGGGGGTGCTTCAGATAGGGTGAAGCCCCTTCCCGCATATTGGCGCAAGCTTCGTAGGTGGCTTGAAAATCAAACCCCGGATTGCCCCAGGGAAACCAATCGACTTGCTGCAAGGGATTGATTCCAACCCAGCACCAGAGCAGCAAGGGCACGCCGACGGCAAACAGGAGAATAAAGCCCGCATAGGCGCGCAAGGCCAATGCGACACCGTCGTGGGCGCCTCGGGTCTTCATTGCCGTGGCCAAGAAGCGGCGTGGGGCATCAGGCCGCATTGCCGGCCGCCTCGTACATCCTGCGAACCATGTCGGCGAACCCCGTGGTCGGCCTCCAGCCGCAGGCGTCGCGAATGCGGGCCGCGTCGCCGACCAAGGGGGCGCGGCGTCGCCGCCCCAGGGATGCGTCCTCGTGGACATGCCTGCGCCAGTCAAGACCGGCCAAGGCAAAAGCCTCCTCCACCCAGTCCAGGACGCTGTGCAGCTTGCCGGTGGCGATGATGTAGTCCTGGGGCTGCGACGCCTCCAGAACGGCCGGCATGGCTTCAACAAAATCCGGAGCATAGCCCCAGTCGGCCTGAGCCGAAAGATCGGCCAGAACCAGCTCTTCCTGGCTGCCCTGGCTGATCCGGCGAGCGGCCGTCACCACCTTGCGGGACAGGAAGCGCTCCGGACGCAGCGACGATTCGTGATTGTAGAGGATGCCGGACACGGCATAGAGTCCGTAGCGCTCACGGAACAGGGCCACGGCCTGTGTGGCGGCGGTTTTGGAGATGCCATAGACGCATTCGGGCCGAAAACAGGTGGTCTCCCGCTGCGGAGAATCGGCCGAGGAGCCAAAAATGAGGCAGCTTGAGGCGTAGAAAAATCGGGCTTGCGGCCTATGGCGGCGCAGGGCCTCCAGCACGTTGACCGGACCGGCGGCGTTGACGGCCAGGCTGGACGCCCACAGGACGGACTGGTCAGACAAGGCGACGTCCTGGGAGGCATGATGCACGGCGGCCAGATAATATACTGTGTTGGGAGCCGTGCGTTGGACAAGCGCCGCGACGGCTTCAGGGTCCGTCAGATCCACCGCCGGGGCGAGTTCGCCGCCCGGAAGCCGCAGCCCCTGCCTGGACAGGCCGGCAACGGCCAGGCCACGCCGGGCCAAAAACTCGGTCAGCAGAAGGCCGTCCTGCCCTTGGCTGCCGATGATCAAGGCCTGGGTCATGCCGAAACGATTTCAAGGGTCGGCAGGGGGAAAATAAGCTTGCCGCCGCCGGCCAGAAAAGCCTGTTCCCTGGCAATGATGTTGTCGCGGAAGTGCCAGGGCAAAACAAGAAAGTAGTCAGGCTTCATGGCCCGGGCCTCGGCCTCGGAGATGATGGGGATGTTCGAACCGGGCGTGAAACATCCGAACTTGCTTTCATTGACTTCGGCTATTGCCGGAATCAGGTCTGGAGTCAGGCCACAATACTGCAGGATGACGTTGCCCTTGGTGGAAGCCCCATACCCCAGCACCGTTTTGCCGGCAGCCTTGAGGTTATGCAGCAGTTCGCAGAGTGCCTGTCGATGCATTGTTACGGACTGGGCAAAGGCGGCGTAGGTTTGCGGTTCGCCGTAGCCGGCGCTTTCCTCGGCCGCCAGCAGGGCGAACACCCGCTCCTCGCGCCGGGGCAGCCCCGAGCCGCGATGGGCGGCGGTAACGGCGAAGCTGCCGCCGTTTGTGGCATTGAGCTCCACATCGAGAATTTCAAGGCCTGCCGCGTCAAGCATGCGCTTGACCTGGGCGAGCCCGTAGTATTCCAGATGTTCATGGCAGATGGTGTCGTAGGCGTTGGCTTCAAGCATCAGCGGCAGGTAGCTCTGCTCGAAGTGCCAAACCCCCTGCGGGTGGAGGATGGCGGCGATTTGCCGCACGAACTCCTGGGGGTCCTCCAAGTCATAAAACATGGCGATGGAGGTGATGATGCGCGGCCGGGCCTGTTCACCAAATTCGCGGCCAAAACGCGCCGCAGAAAAGAAATCAACCACCAGCCGGATGTCGGGGCGGTAGTAGTGTCGGAACTTTTCCGCCGAGGGGTCCATGCCGCACAAGACAGCGGCGTTCGGCGAATAAAACGACAGGGACGTGCCGTCGTTAGAACCGATGTCGAGTACGTAATCGCCTGCCGCCAAGGAAACCAGTTGTTGCAAAGCCTCAGCCTTGGCCTTCAAATGCTGCACCATGGAACTATTGAGACCGGAGCGATAGCCGTAGTTTTCCCCGTACATTTCGCCGGTATCGTAGGAATGACACAACTGCACCAGCCCGCAAGCCTGGCACAGGACCAGCTCTAAAGGCCCTTTCGTGATGGGAGCATCTGTCGTTCCAGGGAAGACCCCGGTGAGATGTTGTTGGCCAAGATCAAGCAGAGAGACGAGCGAAGGCTGCTTGCAGAGGCGGCACGAACAAATTTGTTGGGGCATAAGATGTATCGATGGCGTTAATAATGGCCCTGAATTGCCATTAGATAGATATATCCAAACATTGACGGCCTGCGCCTTCCGGCAGACGTATGGCAACATTTGAGACGCATGATGCATTCAGGCCAAGCCGCTCATAATCGCCTGACCCTGAGAGCGCACCCCGCCACGCGGCCTATAGACATCTCACAGGCCGCCGAGAGCCAATTGGTGCGCGTTGTGTACCCGACGCTTTCATAAAGAGCCAGTTTTTTTTGGGGGGATTACCTCGGGCATCCTGTCTCAGTGGAAAAATGATGCCGTGTGAACAGAATGCATATTTTCAGCCGCCCCTCGTCTTTTTCCGCAGCAAGTCGCCAGCGTCGGTGAGATGGCTGTCGGGATCGGTCGGTTTGCCGTTGACCAGCACTTCGAAGTGCAGGTTGTTGCCGGTGGTGCGGCCAGTGCGCCCCAAACGTCCCAGAGAATGCCCCTTGCCGACCCGCTCCCCGCGTTTGACGGCGATGGCTTGCAGGTGGGCGTAGCGCGACTTGACGCCTTTGCCGTGGTCAATGTCCACCACGCGGCCGTAAGCTCCCTTCCAACCGGCAAACACCACCGTCCCTTCCCGGTAGGACAGCACAGGCAGACCGGCAGGGCCGGCAATGTCCAGCCCTTTGTGGAAGCGTTTGGCCTTGCCCAACGGATCGTTTCGCGTGCCAAAGCCCGAGGAGACGCGCTTAGGGGATTTCTTGGTTTTAACGACCTTGCCGGCAGCCGGGGACGGCCCCGGCTTGCCGGCCTCGGCCGGAGCGGCCAAGCCTACGGCCAGCGCCGCCAGGCACAGACCAACGGCGCACCGCCCCAATACGGTGGCCAGGCGCGAAGTTGTTCGCTCTGCTTGCCGCATCAGACCTCCTTTCGCTTCACGGTTGCAGGTTCTCCAGTTCCTTTTGCGTCTCGGCAGCCAGTTCCTTGCCCTTGGGCGCCAGGGCCAGGGCCTTTTCCAGGTGCTCCTTGGCCGCCTGGAGGTCCTTGAGTTCGTACTTGGAGACCATGCCGATGTAGTAATGGGCTTCGGCCGCGTCGGGCTTGAGCGCCAGTACGGCCTTGAAATCTCCAACCGCCTCCGGGAAGCGCGCCTGCTCCAGGCTGACGATGGCCCGGTGGAACAAGGCTCCCAGATTTTTCGGATCAATCTTGAGGGCTTCGCCGTAGAAGTGCTCGGCCCGCGGCCAGTCCTTGCCTTGCATGAAGGCGTCGGCCAGTTTCAGGATGGTTTCCTCATCGCCTGGGTTCTGCTGGAGCTTGGCCATCAGTTCCGGCACGACGGCCATGGGGCCTTTGCCTTTGGCCTGGGTTCGGGCGGTCCGTGTTCCCTGGACCATGGTTCGGTCGAGAAACGACGTCAAAAGCAAGGCGAAAAGGGCCAGGCCCATGATGGCCAGAACAGGCTTGCGCAGGTTGTGATCGCGGACGGCTTTTGCGGATGGGCGGGTCATGCCGCACCTCCTTTCGGGCTTGCCGGCCCGGCTTTGCGGCGAAGGGCCAAAAGCGGCAGCGCGCAGACCATGACGCTGCCGATCCAGACCCAGTTGACCATGGGATTGACGCTGACCTTAAGCGGCGTCAGGCGCCGGCCGTCCAGGTCGTGGACCGTGGCGTAGAGCTCGTCGCCAAGGCCGGACAGGGTCGAGACCTCGGTGTGGGGATGGTCGTAGTTGCGGTAGGTCAGGCGTTGGGGCGCAAGCACGCCCACGGGCTTGCCGTCGCGGCTGACGGCGATGCGGGCCTCTTCCGTGCGGGTGATCTCCTGGCCGGGCGTGTCGGTCGCGCCCAGGTCCTGGTAGGTGAAGCGGTAGCCGCTAAATTCGAAGGATTCTCCCGGAGACAGGGCCTGTTCGTGGCTGCGCTGGAACGGTCCGGACACGGCCACGCCAAGGACGATGACGGCCAGGCCCAGATGGCTGCCGTGGCTGGCCCAGAACCGGCGGCTTCGAAACGATCCCGGAACCAGGAAGAGCAGCAGGGCCACGGACAGGCCGGCGACCACGGCGGCCGAGACTCCGGCCACGGCCAGGACGGGGCGTATGCCCTGGAACACGCCGACGATGGTCAGGACCAGCCACAGGGCCGCCAAGCCGGCCGGCACGTCCCACCGCCTGGGGCCGCCGGTCCAGCCGAACCAGGGGGCCAGGGCCATGACCACGGTGAGGAGCGTGAACAGCGGCAGGCAGACCGTGTTGTAAAAGCCTTGTTCGGCCCCCTTGGGGCTTGGTTCCCAGAGCTGGCTGACCACCGGCCAGATGGTGCCGAGCAGGACCACCAGTCCAAGGGCCAGGAGCAGCCAGACCGACACGACCATGAGCCCCGGACGGCTGCCAAGCTCCGGCAGCGCCGGGTCGTCGCGGCGCGGCCTCGCGGCGACCACGAGCACGGTCAGGGCGACGGCGAACAGGACGCCGGCCAAGAGCGGACCGCCCACGCCGCCGTTGCCAAAGGCGTGCAGGGATTCCACCACGCCGCTGCGCACGAGATAGGTGGCGAAAAGACACAGGATCAGCGTCAGACAGGCCAGGCAGACGTTGGTGCGCGGCAACAGGCCGAAACGCCGTTCCAGCAGGGCGGTGTGCACCAGGGCCGTGGCGGCGAACCAGGGAATGAGCGAGGCGTTTTCCACCGGGTCCCAGGCCCAGTAGCCGCCCCAGCCCAGTTCCATGTAGGACCACCAGCCGCCAAGGAGGATGCCGGCGGTCAAAAACGCCCAGGAGCCGAGAATCCAGTTGCGGGCGGCCTCAAGCCAGGCCCGGCCTTCGCCGGACAGCGTGGCCGCCAGGGCCAGGCAGGCGGGGACGGCAAAGCCGGCGTAGCCGATGAAAAGCAGAGGCGGATGGAAGATCATGCCCACGTTGCGCAACAGCGGATTGAGCCCCTTGCCGTCCGGCGGCGGCGAGGCGAGGGAGACAAACGGGTTGTTCGGGCCGGTCAGCAGCACCAGGAAAAAGCCCTGAAGTGTGAGAAAAAAGAGCCAGAACAGCACCTTGGTGGCCGGAGCCAGCCCTTTGTAGCGGCTCGTGCGGGCAAAGATCGCCCCGGCCGCGCCCAGGGTCAGGCCCCAGAACAGCAGGGAGCCGGCCTGACCGGCCCAGAAGGCGGTCACCGTATAGAAAACGGGCAACAGACTGTCGGTGTAGTCCGCGACATAGGCCAAGGAAAAGTCGCGGGAAAGCAGTCCGCCCAGAAGCGCCGCCGAGGCGCAGGCCATCAGGAAAACGGCCGCGTCCTGGCAGCGTTTAAGCCAGGGAAGTTTGTGCCGTTGCCCATGCCAGGCTTCCATGCAGGCCAGGGCCCCGCCGAGAAGCGAGGCCAGCATGGCCAGGAGCAGGGCCAAGTGCGCTGCCAGATACATCATTCCTCCAAGGTGACGTGGGTTGTTTTACGCGGCGGTCGGGACGCCCGCCGGGGCGGACGGCAATCCGCCCCGGCCGTTTTCCGGTAGGTTACCAGCAGGGGCCGCCGTGGCCCTGGCCGCCGTGCCGGGAGCCGCCGTGGTACTGGGCCGAGGCTTGGCCGTGACGGGGAGCCTTATGCCCGTCACGACCGGAGGCGACGCCCATCATGCCGTGGCCGCCCAGCTGATTGGAGGTGGCCGCGGCGACCGCCTGGGGCGTGGTCGCGGATCGGGCATGGGTTTGGGCCCGGGCCGATCCGGCGTTGGCGACGATCAGTGAACCGACGACAAGGGCGAGGCCGAGGCCGATGGTCATGCGACGAGCGATAGTGGCGGACATAACGAAACTCCTCAGGGTTGTTCGGGGCAAAGCCCATTGGTTTACGCTTGTTCCAGGATCTTTTTCATTTCCAGGTACTCTTTCTGGTCGATCTCCCCTCTGGCCAGTCGGGCTTTGATGATGCCCAGGGAATCGTCCCTGTCCGCCCGGCGGGTCTTGTCGGCTTTCCTGGAACCGAGCAGGAAGACCCCCATGAACGCGGCCGCCGGCAGCAGCGTCGCGCTCAGTCCCCAGAAGAGATGCCGGCCTCCCCAGGACGCGACGGCGGGGACTTCGCATTCCCACAGCATCGACGACCTCCTGGTTGGGCGTGGGATTGTCCGGCGTTTTGCATCGCGCCGGTTGAACCTGACTAAGGCAACAGGCGTGCCAACGTTGGTTTTCTGTTTATCATGCTGAAATTGAATGATAATTTTTTAAGAATAGAAAGATGGTTAAGTCGGGCTGAATGCGGCGAGTAATTTCTACTCGGATTGTATCCAGGAGTGTGTTTACTTTTTACGCGGGTGTTCTATTCTCCCCGTCGGGTCAGCCGCGCTCGGCTCGGTTCATCCACAAGGAAGGCAGGCATGGCGAAGCAATCCGGGCCGGGACATCGGTTTTTGGCCAACATCCCCCCCTGGCTCTATCTCGGTTCGGTGGTCATCCTGGCCGTGGTCATGGCCGTGATGACCACGCGCAACACGCATCGGGAAAAAGCGCTGACCGGACAGACGCTTTTCGAAAAAGGCACGGCGTTTATCCGGGCCTTCGAGGCCGGGGCGCGTCTGGGCCTGGGAATGCATTGGCGCGGCGAGCAATTCCAGGCGCTGCTTGAAGAAACGGCGCGCCAGCCCGGCGTCTTGCAACTGGTGGTGACCGATGCCGAGGGCCGCATTCTTGCCCACAGCGACAGGACCAGGATCGGCCAGCGCCTTGATGGTTCGCAATCCATGGCGTCTTTGGGCGTGGCGGCCCGGGAGAAATGGCGGACCACGACGCTGCCCGACGGGCGCAAGGCGTTTGAAGTCTACCGGGCCTTTGAACCCGGGCTGGGGCGGGCCGCGGCCGACGATTGCGACGAGAAGGGCGAAGGCCATGCCTGTCCCTGGACCGACTCTCAGGCGACCCCGGGGGCCGGGCGACAAATCATTTTCGCCGACTTCGACCTTGCCCCCTACGAGGCGGCCCTGGCCGAGGACACGCGCAACTCCGTGGTGCTGGCGGCCATCCTTTTTCTGCTGGGCGTGGGCGGCGTGTTGATGCTCTTTTGGGCGCAAAGCTCGCGACTCTCCAGGCGGCAGCTCGACAACGTCCGAGCGGTCGCCACGGAGATCATCAACAATCTGCCGGTGGGTCTGCTCACCACGAGCAGCGACGGCCGGTTGGCCGTCGTCAACGGGGCGGCCGAGCGAATCGTCGGCCTGACGGCGGAGGCTGTCGTCGGCAAGCGGCCCGAGGAGGTCCTGCCGGAGGCCTGGCGCGGCTTGCAGGCGGTCATCGAGGCCGGGGAGCCGGTGGTCGAGCGCGAGACCGATTGCTCCTTTGACGGGAAAACCTGCCTGCCGCTGAGTGTGAGCGCCTCCAGGATCGTCAACGAAGACGGCGCGCATCTCGGCAACATCTACATTTTTCGCGATCTGGGCGAGGTTCGGCGGCTTCAGGAAGAGGTGCGGCGCCGGGAAAAGCTGGCGGCTCTGGGAGGGCTGGCCGCCGGCGTCGCCCACGAGATCAGAAATCCCCTGTCCTCGATCAAGGGCGTGGCCAAATACTTCGAGGGGCACTGCGCCGCCGGCAGCGAAGGTCGGGAACTGGCCGGGCTTATGGCTCGGGAAGTGGACCGGGTCAATCGGGTCATCACCGAGCTTTTGGACTTTGCCCGCCCGTCGGACGTCGAGACGCGCCCGACCGACCTGGAGGATCTGGTGGAACGCTGCCTGCGGCTCATCGGGCCGGACGCGACCGCCCGCAATGTGCGGATCGACCATGCCCGCAATGTCGGCCTGCCCAAGGTCGCCGTCGATCCCGACCGTTTTGCCCAGGTGCTGCTCAACCTGTGCCTCAACGCCGTCCAGGCCATGGAAGGCGGCGGCCTTTTGACCGTGCGAACCGTCCACGAAGCCCCTCGAAGCCGGGTGCGCATCGACGTCGAGGATACCGGCCAAGGCATTGCCGCCGCGAGCCTGGGCAACATCTTCAACCCCTATTTTACGACCAAACCCTCGGGCACGGGCCTGGGCCTGGCCATCGTCCAGAAGATCGTCGAAGCCCACCAGGGGGAGATACGGGTCAACAGCGTGCCCGGCCAGGGATCGGTCTTTTCCGTGTCTCTGCCGGCCCTGGCCTGAAATGGAGAAAGCCATGTCCGCCAAAGCCAAGGCCACCGTGCTGGTGGTGGATGACGACCAGAGCCACCGCACCATCCTCCTGGCCCTCGCCAACGGCTGGGGCTACGTCGCGACCGGCGTCGACGACGGGGCCAAGG
>JAEZEM010000057.1 GCA_023417745.1 Pseudomonadota bacterium | reverse complement strand
GGAGATCGCAGAATTCCGCGCACAGGTTGAGGATGGCGGTCACGCCCTGGGCGCGCAGGGAATCGAGCTGGGCGTAGGACATGGGCGCGCCGCCCACGGCCAGATGGTCGGTGACCCAGGTCAGGGGGTAGGCTGGAACGTCGGCCATGGAATACCTTTTGGGTCAGTCTGGCGTGCCTGCGTCAAAGGCTGCGGGCCCTGCGTCGCGTCATAGAAACAGCGTCGGCGGCGCTGTGCAGGCAACGTGGGAAAATCAGTGTTATGCTGCAAAATGCGTTCGTATTTTTCAAGGGTACGGCGTTACCGGTCGGTGCGTTCGAGAAAGCCGGCCACCCAGGCGTCGGCGTCGGCCTCGGTGGCCAGACGCATGTCGAGCATGCGGGTGGCGGCCAGCAGGCAGCCAAGCATGGCCAGCCGTTTTTGGGCCACATGTTCGGGCAGGCGCGACAGCGACGCGTCCAGCAGGTCGCCGGCGGCCCGCACGGTGAAGCCGAAATGGGTGAGCGCCCGGCGCACGCAGGACAGGCGCAGGGAGCGCTGGTCAAAGCCCGCGCCGCCGCCCTTGAAACGGAAATTGACGTAGTTCTGGCTCTCGTCCGGGCCGCACAGGGCGTCCACCACGGTGAAATGGTAGCCAAAGCGCAGCATGACATGGGCGTAGGCGTCGGAGATGACGGCGTAGCTGGCCAGATGCTTGGAGTCGTTAAAAAAGATGCCGGCGCTGGTGCGGTCGAAGGTCTCGTCGTCGGTGATGGGCGGTCCGGGCGGCCAGGGAGCGTCGTCGGCGGCCAGGCCTGACCACAGGGCCCACATGGGGGCGCATTTGATCTGGTCGGGGCGGATTTCCTTGTCGTCGACGGCGGATTCGAACACGCCGCCGCCGAGGTCCAGGACATACATGGTCAGGGGCAGGTGGCTGCGCAGCCGTCTGGCCGAGGCCAGCCCCCGGCCGGAATCGCCGACCAGGGAGAACATCTCGGTGACGGCCTTTTCGTGGGCAAAGCGCACGATGTCGTGGAGCGAGCGCACCTTGGCCGGGGCGAAATCGGGCGAGGAAGGGTCGGTGAGGGTCAGTCCGGCCACCAGGGGCAGCAGCCGGGACAGCCGTTCGACCACGGGCGACCCTGCAGCCGAGCGGGGTGCGGGCGGCCGGTCGAGCAGGGTCGGCACGCGGCCGGGATAGACGCAGCCCGCGTCGGCGTCCACGGTGACGTCCAGGCCCTCGGGCAGGGCATCGAAGGCGTCGGCCATGCCGGTGATGACCGGCAGGCCGAACTCCCGGGCCACCGAGGCGAAATGGCCGGCCCGGCTGCCGGAAACGGCGACCACGGCGGCCAGCCGGTCCACGGCCCGGGCCAGGACCGTGGGCAGGGTGTGGGTAATAAGCACCGTGCCCGGGGCGATGTCGTCGACGTCCAGGACGGCCGAGGCGAGCCGGACCATGCCGGCGGCGCAGCCGCCCGAGGCCCGCATGCCGCCGCACAAAAGCGGCGTGGGCGCGCCGGCCGGCCGGACGCCCAAGGACGGCTCGGGCAGGCCGTCGGCCTTGGCCTCCACGGCCATGGGCCGGGTCTGGAGAATAAACGGCGCGCCGTCCTGGTTGATGGCCCATTCCACGTCCTGGGGCGCGCCAAAGGTTTTTTCCAGACGCAGGGCCAGGGCGGCCAGGCGGCCGGCCGCTTCCTCGGAGAGCACCTCGCCGTCCAGGGTCTGGCGGTCGAGGAGAAAATGGGGCGGATCGTGGGACAGGGCCAGGCGTTCCGGGCTGGCCGTGCCTTCGACCAAGGCCCCGCCCAGGCCCGGCACGGCGTAGACGGCCATGGGCGCTTCGGGATCGGCGCTGTCGCGGGTGTAGAGCACGCCCGAGGCGGCGGCCGGCACCATGGGCAGCATGAGCACGGCCATGGGCGTTTCCTCGTCGGCGTAGCCGGTGAGCACCCGGTAGGTGATGGCCTTGGCCGTGTATTTGCTGGCCAGGACCCTCAGGTAGGCGGCCACGGCGTTTTCCGGTTCCACGCCAAGCAGGCTCTCGTACTGGCCGGCAAACGAGGCCCGGCCGTCCTCGGCCACGGCCGAGCTGCGAAGGGCCAGCAGCATGGGCTGGCCTCCCGGGCCGCGTCCCAGCCGCCGGGCCGCCTCGGCCAGGGGCACGGCCACTTCGTCCGGCACCCGGGCGGCGAGCAGGAGTTCCCGGGCGGCGGCGGCGGCCTCGGCCACCTCGCCCGGCCGGGCCAGGTCCACCCGGCGCAGGATGCGGTCGATGGCCGGGCGCAGTTCGCAGGCTTCAAGCAGATAGCGGAAGGCCCCGGTGGTGGCCACGAAGCCCTCCGGGGCCGGAACCCGGGCCTCGGCCACGGCCCGGGCCAGGTTGGCGGCCTTGCCGCCGGCCCGGGCCACGTCGCCGGCCAGCTCGGCCAGGGGCAGGACAAAAGGCGGCGACATGTCGCCGGAAGGCAGGTCCAGGGCCATCTGGACGTAGAAATCGACCTTGCGGGCGTACTCGGGCAGGTCGAGGTGTCGGGCCGGAGACAGGCGGGCCATGCGCTCCACGAGCTCATTCACGGAAGTGCGCAGCCGCCGGGTCAGATGGACCACCCTGGTCCAGTCCACGGCCGCGCCGCCGTAATGGACGTCCTCCAGGGCGGCGATGAGTTCCAGGCAGGCGTCGTCGTAGCGCAAAAGCTCCCGGAAGGCGTTGTACTTCTCGCGCAACAGCACGCCCGGGGCAAAGACCTGATAGGTCCAACGGCGGAAAAGCTCCTTGGAAAACACGATGTCTCCGTCTAGTGTGGCGTTCGCAAAAAAACATTTATGTTTTTTTGCGAATAAAAATAATGATTACGGGTTATTGTTGCACCAATCCGGGGCATGGCATTTCCCGAACGCGACACTAGCCGGCCTGGCCGGGAGAGGCCAGGGCCTCGGCCACCTTGCGCTCCAGCTCATCCTTGTCGATGGGCTTGACGCAGTATTCGCAGGCCCCCAGGCGCACGGACTCCCGGGCGGTCTCCAGGGTGGGATAGCCGGTCAGCATGATGACGCGGGTTTCGGGCGAGCGCTTGCGTATTTCCTCCAGCACTTCCACGCCGCTGAGTTTTTTGAGCTTCATGTCGAGGATGGCCAGGTCGGGATGTTTCTTGGCCACATGGGCCAGGGCCTCCTCCTCTTCGGTGAAAACGGCCACGCGGTGGCCCTTGCGTTCCAGGATGCGCTTGATGACGACGCCGGCGTCGATGACGTCGTCGAGAACGATGATGTCGGCCATGGACGTTATGCCTCCGTAGCGTTGGCGGGCAGGCCGCCGCCGAGGGTTTCTTCGTGGTCAAGGGGCAGGTCGACGACGAAGACCG
>JAEZEM010000009.1 GCA_023417745.1 Pseudomonadota bacterium | reverse complement strand
CACGTACTGGGCCGGGTCAAGGCCTTCGGCAAAGAGGTCGGGGAAGATCTGCTTGGCGATCTTGCCGGAGATTTCGCCGGAGTCGATGAGCTTGATGAGCGCAGCCAGTTTTTCGGGGGCGAGTTTGGCTTCTCCAGCGGTCAGGCCGGCCTGGTTGAGTTCGCGCAGCAGTTCGCTTTGCATCCAGTTGGCGGCTTTTTTGGGGTCGGCCCCGGCGGCCACGGCGGCTTCGAAGTATTCGGCCATGTCGCGCTCGGCCGTGAGCACTTCGGCGTCGTAGTCGGACAGGCCGAAGTCGGCGACAAAGCGGGCGCGGCGGGCTTCGGGCAGTTCGGGCAGCTCCGAGCGCCATTTTTCCAGGGTGGCGGCCTCGACGCGCACGGGCACGAGGTCGGGGTCCGGGAAATAGCGGTAGTCGTGGGCCTCTTCCTTGCCGCGCATGGAGGCGGTGATGTTTTTCGCGGCGTCGTAGAGGCGCGTTTCCTGGATGACGGTTCCGCCGTCGTCGAGGATGTCGGCCTGGCGCTCCACCTCGTATTCGATGGCTTTCTGGACGTGGCGGAAGCTGTTTAAGTTTTTGAGCTCCGCCCGGGTGCCGAACTCGGCCTGGCCCACCGGGCGCAGGCTCACGTTGGCGTCGCAGCGGAAGGAACCTTCCTCCATGTTGCCGTCGCAGACGTCGAGGTAGACGAGGATGGCCCGCAGGGCCTTTAAGTAGGCCACGACTTCCTCGGGACCGCGCATGTCCGGCTCGGACACGATCTCGATAAGCGGCACGCAGGCCCGGTTGAGGTCCACGTAGCTTAAGTTGTCGGCGGCGGAGTGGATGTTTTTGCCGGCGTCCTCTTCCATGTGGATGCGGGTGATGCCGACGCGCTTGGCCACGCCGTCCACGGTGATGTCCACATGGCCGTGCTCGCAGATGGGCTGCTCGAACTGGGAGGTCTGGTAGCCCTTGGGCAGGTCGGGATAGAAGTAGTTCTTGCGGGCAAAGACCGAGACCGGATTGACGGTGCAGCCTGTGGCCAGGCCCATCTTGGCGGCGTACTCGACGACCGTGGCGTTTAAGACCGGCAACACGCCGGGCATGCCCGAGCAGACCGGGCAGACGTTTTCGTTGGGATCGACGCCAAAGCGGGTGGAGCAGGAGCAAAAGATCTTGCTTTGGGTTTTGAGCTGGGCGTGGACCTCGACGCCGATGACCGTTTCGTACCTGGCCATGAAAGGGGCTCCTTGCGGCGGCCGCGAGAGACTGCGCGGCGTGAAATTTCGCTGGCGGGTGTACCCCGCTTCCGGCAAGCCGGTCAATGGCGCGCCAAGACGCATCTTGGCCCGGCAAACGGTTGTATTTTTGGAGCGGCGGGCCTACAACGGCCATGGACGCGCCCGCCTGCGCCGGCTGGCGGCGGGGATGTCCCACCATATTACAGGACGCGAGGCATGCCATGGGTCGAATCGACATGTTGACGGGACGCGGCGGACGCGTTGCCGGTATTGTTGCGGCGGTTTGCTGTCTGGTCGTGTTGGCGCTGTTTGCCCCGGGGCAGGCGGCGGCCCAGGACTATGACTCCATGTTGCCGGAGCAGCTGTCCAAGGAGCTGCGCAAGGCCGAGACCGAGTACCGCAAGGTGATGGAAGAAGTCCGGGCGGCGGAAAACGAGCGCATCGCCCGCAAGGCGTCCGGCGCGGCCGACGCGGCCCTGGCCGAGGCCGACACGGCGCTTAAGGACCTGCTCCGCAAGGCCGAGGCGCTCAAGGTCAAGGCCGACTACATCGACGAACTCTACGAAGTGAAGCGCAAGGAATACAAGAACAAGTAGTTCTCAAGTCGTCTTGCGCCAGCCTGTTAGCAAACGGCCGGTCCGGGAGCGTTCCGTTCCCGGACCGGCCGTTTTGCCTTGGCGGGAAAGGCAGCGCCGAGGGCCGGCCGTTTCAGAGCGAGGTCGCGGCCAGGGACGTGGGCGAAGCCGTCATGAGCGCCTTGGACGTCCCCAGCGTGGTCTCCACGGTGTTGGTTGCATAGCGCGTGAGCATCCCCAAGGTCGCGTCTTGGGGGATAAGCGCCTTGCCGGCCAAGCCGGCGTAATCCTCGGGATACCAGGTGGCGTAGAAGACCGACGTCTCCGAGCCCGGGGGCGCGCCCTCAAGAAGCGTCCGGTCGGCGTCGTAGACCCAGGCCGGCTGTCCCTCGGGCGTCACCTCCACCAGCGTCCCGGCGTCGCCGACCGTGGTGAGCGTGTTGCCGTCCGGCAGACGCTGGGCCCCGCTCATGCGGGCGGAATAATAGGTGGTCGGCACATCCGCCGTGTAGGACCAGGTCGCCTCGGCCGGACCATAGGTCTTGTCGGCGGACAGGGAATAGATTCCGTCCCCGACCGTGGGCACGGTCAGTTCCAGTACCCGCGAATAGCTGCCGCCCAGGCGGTCGGCCCCGTTGTCGAAGACCAGGATGTCCCCGGCCCCGGGCAGACCGTCGTCGATCCACTTGGCGTCGTGCTGGCCGTTTAACTGCCGATTAGCCCGGGTTCCGGCCCGGTAGGCCTCGGGGTTGCCCCAGCGGTAGAGCAGGTCGCCGCCCTTGCCGTAGTCTCCGCCAGCGTGGCCGGCCGCCTCGGCCGTGGTGGTCGAGTGGTCGATGATCCAGATCTCGTTGTAGTTGCGCGAGCTGATGAGGATCTGGTCGGTTCCTGCGTCATAATCCACGCTGTTCATATGGGTCCAGCCGTCGGGAAACGACGGCCGGCCCTCGTAATTGAAGTCGATACGCTCGGGGTGGGCGGCCACATTGCCGTAGGTGGCGCGCCCGGGGCTCACGTCCTGAATGATGTGGTCGATGGCCCGCCACTGCCAGACCACTTCGCCGCCGGAGAAGCCCTCCGGCTTCACCTCCACGAGCTTGTCGGCCACGAGATAGCCGTCGCGCAACTTGGCCGGATCGCGCCCCAGGGCCAGGGCCTGGTCAGCCGGGATGATCTCGGCGGCAATAAACAGCACGTCGCCGTTTGGCAGAATGGTGAAGTCGTGGTGTTGAAATTCGCTGGAATCGTTGTAGAAATATTGCCAGACCAGATTGCCGTCCCAGTCGTATTCCTCGATGACGCCGCCGGAGCCGTGAATATAATGGTCGTTGGCTACCTTGCCGGCCCGAAACAGATGGCCGTCCTCGGTGAGCGTGGCCGTCAGTCCGGCGTTGAAGTCGCTCTTCCAGGTATGGACCACCGCGCCGCCCCGGTCGACGAGATAGGTGAACGTCGATTCCTGGGGGGCGACAAGGACGTAGCCGGACAGCGCGGACTCGCTCATAAGGCCTCGCGGATGGAGAGTGTCGTCAGGCGGCCCGAGCCAAGCGCCGCATCAGGAGCATGCCATGGCCGTCGGCATTTCGGAAGCCTTGCGACCGTGCCAGGCAGCGGCGAAGTCAAGATAGCCGGCCACTCGGTTTTGCCGGTCATAGGCCGGGGATTCCTCGGGGCGCGGGGCGATGACCCAGGTCCAGGTCCGGTCCGGCGGCGGCAACGCCACCCCTTCCAGGGCGTCGTGTCGTTCGAGCACCTTGTCGCCGTCCACCCGCTCCCAGGCCGTGTCGCAGCACAGGCAGACCCGGCCGGGCAACCCGGCCAGCCAGTCGCCGTGGGCGGTGACGATGCCCGTGTAAAAGGCCTGCCGGGCCTCGTCGGACAGGCGTCGGCCCAGGCGCGAATAAAACGGAATAGGCAGCTGGGAAGCCAGATTGACCGAGGCCGTGAAGTCCGGGACCAAGCCCGGCAACGGATCGGGCCGGGGCACGGGGGAGGGCAGGGCGGCCCGGCCCTTGGCGATGTCGCGAGCGATCCCGGCCAGGCCCGTCACGTCGGCGGCGATCAGGCGCACGTTGGGGAAACCCTTGGCCAGGGTACGCGCCTGCCAGGGATGGTGGGCATCGACCAGCACGAGCTGGGCGAACTGTCCGGCCAGTTCGGCCACGGGCACGTCCAAACAGGCCCCGGAGCCCAGGACCACGGCCGTGCCGCGCCCCGAGGCCGACGCCGCGGCGTCGAGGACAAGGCGCTTGGTGGCGGCCAGATGCGGTTCCCAGGCCGCCCGGCAGCGGCGGTGGCGGGCGTCGATGGACACGGCCTCCCGGTCCTGCCCCAGGCCCCGGGCCAGACGCGAACCCTGGTCGCGCCACAAGGCGAACAGCTCCCGAAGCATGGTCCCTCCGTCTCGGTCGTGCCCCTCGGAAAATACAGGTTTTAGCCCATCGTCCACGAAATGCCCGAGGCGCTTTTCGTGCCCGCGACACGAGGGGCTGTAAACCAACCCGGCGAGGCCCGGCAAGACCAACGGAACCGCGCCCGCCGCCTCGCTTTTCTTGACACCCCCCGGGTCGGCTCCTAGTGTCGGAAAATGCCCAAACGGTTCGCCCGAAACGTGGCGGGCCGGCAACCCGAGGAGGTATCCATGCGACGCATCCTGTGGACGGCGGTCCTGTGCGCCTGGCTGGCCGCCGTGCCGGCCGGCCGGGCAGCCGCCCAGACCGCTCAGGCCGAACCGGCCAAAACCCCGGACATCACCATTGAGGCCAAGGCCCCGGTGGAGGCCATGTGCGCCTATCTGGCCGGCAAGAAAACCTTCACCTTCTCCGTGGAAATAAGCGAGGAGCAGGTCTACCCCAGCGGCCAGACCGTGCAGCTTACCCGCTTCGCCGATGTGGCCGTCAAACGCCCGGACAAGCTGTATTCCCGGGTCACCGGCGACGAACGCGACCGGGAGATGGTCTACGACGGCAAGACCGTGACCATGGCCGACTACGACCGAGGCGTCTACGCCGTGGTGGACGCGCCGCCGACCATCGACGCGACCATGGAAATGCTGGCCGACAAGTACGGCATCGTCGCGCCGCTGTCCGACCTGCTCTACGCCGACCCGTGCAAGGAAATCCTGGCCAACGTGCGCACCGGCGACTGCGTGGGCGTGCACACCGCCGGCGGTATGGCCTGCGACCACCTGGCCTTCACCCAGAAAAACGCCGACTGGCAGTTGTGGGTGGAAAAGGACAAGACTCCGCTGCCGCGCAAGGTGGTCATCACCGACAAGAACGTCATGGGCTGGCCCCAATATTCCGCCGCGTTCTCCGACTGGAACATGACGCCCAAGCTGCCGGCCGATCTTTTCACCTTCAAGCCCGGCAAGGAGCTGCGGCGCATTGAGCTCAAGCCCCTGGCCGAGGGGCAAGCGGCCCAGGGAGGCGGCCATGAATAAGCCCACCCGACGCGCTCGGCTGGCCGGGGTCGTCCTGGCCTTGGTTGCGGCCCTGACCCTGGTCCTGGATGTCCCCGGCATCGTGGCCCTGTCCCATCTGCTGACGTCCGAGGCCCAGGCCCGGGGCGGCGGCGGCGGTGGTCCGCACGGCGGCGGCGGCGGGGGAGGACCTCGGCCTGGCGGCTTTGGCGGCGGGCCGCGCCCGGGC
>JAEZEM010000296.1 GCA_023417745.1 Pseudomonadota bacterium | reverse complement strand
TGGCCGTGCGCTGGTCCGGCCCCGAGGGCGACGCCCTGGATCTCTACCGCCAGGACGGCGACACGCTGGCCCCCTTCGTGGCGGCGGCCTGGGCCAGGTCGGAGTAACCGCGAGGCGCGCGAACGTTTTGAGCCGTCCGCAATGCGGGCGGCTTTTTTTTGCCTGCCCGGCGGCGGCCGGCGGCGAGGCCAGGGAGGGAACCGTGTACAGCGATCTGCGCTATATTGCCGTCTTCCTGGCCGGGGTGGCGGCGGCCCTTATCGTGTTGCGATTGGCGCGCCGACGGGCCGCCTGCCCCTTGAGCCTGGCCCAGCGCAATCTGTTCAGCACCAATTTCGGGTTTTTCACCACCCTGTACACCTTTTTCCTGGGCTTTGCCGTGGTCTCCCTGTGGCAGACCTACAACGGCGCGGACACGGCCATCACCGACGAGACCGACCTGCTCGTGGTGGAGTGCCGCCTGTCCCAGTCCCTGCCGGACTCGGACGGCTTTCGCCGGGCCTTGCTGCGCTATACCGAAGCCGTGCGCGAGCCGGGTTGGGCCAAGATGCGCGACGGCGAGGCGTCGGACGGCGCAGGCGCGCTTTACGACGCGGTCTGGGACGAGCTGCGCGCTCTGGCTCCGGCCCCGGACAGCCATGTCCAGGCCATATACACGCTGATGCTGTCGCGGCTTATAGACTGCAACAAGCTGCGCCACCAGCGGCTGCTGCTTATTGACGGCAGTCTCTATACGCCCATCTGGGTCATCATCTATCTTGGCGTGGCCTTCACCCTTATCGGGTTTTATTTCATCGAGACCGGCAATAAACCGGCCGACCGCTTTTTCATCGCCATGATGCTGACCATGCTCATCGGCAATATTTTTCTGCTCTACGAACTCGACACGCCTTTTTCCGGGGTCATCTGCCTGGACCCGGACAAGTTCGCCCAGGCCGCCCAGACCATACGCGCCCTAAGCGGCCTGTAGGGGCGGGTGTCCGGACGGCGGAAGTCAGGGGGGCCGCGCAAGCCTCGGCCGGCCTGGCGCGTCGTCGGCCTTGACCGGTTACCCGGCGCGTGGGGCGCAAGCCTGATCCGGCGAGACAACAACACGCTTTTTAAGGAGATCAGCACGATGACGACGGAGAACGACGCTGCGGACACGCCCAAGCCCTTGCCGAGCGAAGTGGCCTGGCTGGTGAAGGAAGGCTATTCGCCCATCCGGGCCTGGCGGGAGCATCTGGGCGTGACCCAGGAGGAGCTTGGTCGCCGGTTGGCCGTGTCCCCGGCCGCCGTGACCCAGATGGAGGCCCGCAAAAGTCGGCCGCGCGGGGCGACGCTCAAAAAGATCGCGGCGGTGCTCGGCATCGACTGGGAGCTGCTGCGGGCCAAATAGCCGCCTTCGCCGCCGGCTGCGAAAACCTGCCCGGATAACGACCGGGCCGGGCGGCCGGCGCACTCGACGCTCCCGGTCGGCCTCCTCCCTTGGATTTTTGGATACGGGCGGCGAAGGGCCTTGTCCGCGCCGCCGCAACCCTTGGGGCGCGCCAGCGGCTTGCCCGCGCCCCTTGTCCGTATTCCCCTCCCCGATCTTCCGGCGTGTCGGCTGTTTCGCGCCAAAAGGAACAGCCAGGCACGGCCAAGGAACAATCGCCGCCCCGAAACGCACGCTTCAGGGCCGGTTACGCACAGCCGCGCCCGGAATAAGCACAGGCCAACCTCGGTAAGGAACCGGCGCACACAATTAGCGAACAGGCCTTGTTCGTTATCTTATTCGGTAATTTCAGTAAGATATCGTTGATAGGCACAACTAGGCGGCGGTTGCGTCGTCTCCGGTCCCCTGCCGTTTTTGTCGGGGCCGCCTTTGGGCCGGCTTGAGGCCGCAGGGCGGATCGCCCGGCACGGCCGGATGCCCGCCCGTCCATGCCGAAAAGGCACAGCAAAGCACGGCGAAGAGACGGACAAGGAACAGTGAACCCTTCATGAACGAACAGCCAGCGAACAGCGGAAGAAAACGAAAGAACATTTAAAGAACAACGAGAGAACAACAAAAGAACCGTGAACGAACAAGCGATGTTCGTTGTTTTTATTTGTTATTCTAGCGAGTAAGGTTGAATTAGAACAGTCTGGGACCGGTGGGCGCGTCTCGCGTCGGGTGGGGCCGCGCGATCGTATGGCGAGTCCCAAGGCCTGTCGTGTCCTCGCGACCCGCGCACGTGGGCCAGCCGGCCGGCGGATGGGCCAACCTTCAGGCCATTTCCCTCGTTCCACGCCCTTGAACCCGTCCGAGGCGGGCCGCTGGCCTGGGCCTCGCGCTCGCTCGCAGGGCCGCGCGAGGGCGAGACCAACCCGCGAACACCGAAAGCCTCGCCCCGAACAGGCCGCACGACAAGCCGTTGGGACAAGCTTTGCCCCCTCCGCCTTGCCCCCTAGGCCACAAACCGGGCGTTGCCCAGGCCTTGCCCCTTGCACCCAGGCCGGCGCGCCGCGTCGCCCACAAAAAAGCGCCCGGGACAGGTCTTGTCCCGGGCGCTCGCCGCAGCGAAAAATCGCGCCCTAGGGCTGGGGATTGAAGATCTGGAAGGTCTTTTTCACCTGGCTGCCGTCCTCGGCGGTGGCCGTCAGCGTCCAGTCGCCGGTGGCCATCTCCCATTCCTTCTGGAAGGTAAAGGTGCAGTGGTATTCCTTGCCCGTGGCGATGGTTTCCACGGACTCGGTGGTGAAGACCACGGCGTTTTTGGCCGGATCGATGATGCCCGGCGTGGTGGTGACGATCTTCACCTTGGAGACGCCGCCCTCGGGCTTGAGGGTCTTAAAGCGCATGCCGAAGGTGGCCCCGAGCTGGCGCGGCACGCTGGTGGTGGCCAGGGACAACGCCCCGTTCTGATAGATGCCGTAATCCACCATGACGATGGTGGGTTCCTGCGGTTTGTCTTCCTTGCCGCCGAAGCCGAAGAAATTCATGGTGGAAGAGCAGGAAGCCAACAGCAGGCACAGAAGCGGCAAAATGACAAGCAGACGTTTCACGATATCCCTCCATGGCCGGCGGCCATCTGTCGTCGATGCCGCTCACATGCCTCTCAAAAGCCGGTTGTGTCAAGAAAGAGGCTTTGGTTCAACCTTGCCTTGGCGCGCCGAAAGCCAGAGCGGCCAGTTCGGTCTTGCCGGCGAAAAACGGGGCCAGCTCTTCCCGCTGGTCCTCGGCCAGACGCAGCCCGGACACCGGCAGCGGCCCGGTCTCGCCGCCGTACATGGTCACGGCCCGGTCGATCCACTCGGCCGGCACGAAATCGGCCGGCAGCTTCAGCACCGTGCGTGTGCCGTCCTCGAAGACGCTGATCGGCTTGTCGTAGCGGGCCTTGCCCGGCCCGAGCACGATGTTGCCCGTGCGCGAAAGCGTCTCCTCAACCCGCGACGGCGGCACGGCCGCCCATTTGCCCAAGAGCTCGAAAAAAGCCGGCCGCAGGGCCAGATAGTAAAACGGGTCGATTTTCAGGGCCACGGACACGCCCGGCACGTTTAGAATCGACGGCGAATCGGCAAAATGGCGACCCAAGGCCTTTTCCAGACGGTCCAGGGTGTCGGCGTAGTCTACGAGCATGGCCGCGTTCCTCCGGGATTGTGGGCGCACGCCAGCAGATGGGCGGCCAGCCCCCCCAGATCCCGGGGAGCCTGGCCCAACGCGGCGCGCCAGACCTCGTCGGATTCCATACAGCAATAAAGCCCACGCGAAAAGCC
>JAEZEM010000495.1 GCA_023417745.1 Pseudomonadota bacterium | reverse complement strand
ATCATCCGCCACTTCGAAAAGCTGGCCGGCGTCACCGTCGCCCGCTGACGCGCCGCCCCATACAAGATGGGGGTCCGGGGGCCTAAGGCCCCCGGCGGGGCGCGGGGCAGCGCCCCGATCTTGTCGTTGGGCTCAGAACATATACCGCAAATAGTAGCCGCAGGTCGGATACGTCCAGATGCCTTGGCGCAGGGCCGAGGCCGGCAGGTTCTGGCGCATGGCCAGGGCCACGACGTTTATCACCTCCTCGGCGGCGTGCCCCAGGAGATGCGCCCCGAGGATGCGGTCGTCGTCCGGCGAGACCAGCGTCTTGGACCAGCCCACGGTTTCGCCCAGGCGTTGCCAGGGGAAGCTGTCGGCCAGGTCGTATTCCTTTTTCACGTAGGCGATGCCGCGAGCTTGGCAATCGGCTTCGGTCAATCCGCACATGGCCAGGGGCGGCTGGGTGAAAAGGGCGCTTGGCGTGCCCGTGCGGTCGATGGCCGTGGGCGTTCCCAGGAGATTGGCGGCCACGACCCGGCTTTCCAGATCGGCCGTGGGGGTCAGGGCATGCGGCGAATCCAGGCAGTCGCCGGCGGCGTAGACGTCGGGATTGGTGACGCTTTGCAGCTGGTCGTTGACCGTGATTCCGGCCTTGGTGGCGGCCACGCCGGCCGCTTCGAGGCCAAGACCGGCCAGCTGGGGCGGGCGGCCGGCGGCGTTTATCACCATGTCGGCGGCCAGGGAGAAGTCCGGGCCGCTGACGCACAGGCCGTGAAGCTCGTTGTCGATGCGCGTCACCGGGGCGTTTAAGCGCACGGCGATGCCCATGGATTCGGTGGCGGCCACCAGACGGGAGACGAGGTCGGCGTCGAAGCGGCGAAGGACCGCGTCGCCGTGGCTGAGGATGGTCGCCCGCGCGCCGCAGGCGGCGGCCAGATGGGCCAGCTCGAAGGCGACAAACCCGCCGCCGACAAAGACGATGCGGGCCGGAAGCCTGGTCAGGGCCAGGAAATCGTCGCTGGTGGCCAGGTGCTCCAGGCCCGGGAAGTCGAAGCGCTGGTGGGTCGCGCCCACGGCCAGGAGGATTTTTTGGGCCTCGATGGTCTTTTCGCCGGCCTGCAAGGTGCGCGGGCCGGTGAAGACGGCCCGGGCGTGCAGGACGTCGATGCCGCGCTTGGCGTAGTCGTTCGCCAGCCAGGGGGCCACGGGTTCGGTGAAGGTGCGGGTGAAGGCGGCCATGGCCGGCCAGTCGGGCCGGGGTTCGCCGGCTAGCCCCTTGCCGGCCAGGTGGCGGGCCATGGTTACGGCCTCGGCCGGCCCCATGAGCACTTTTTTCGGGTTGCAGCCGGTGTGGGGACACACGCCGCCGAGCAGATTCGATTCGATGACGCACACGGACCAGCCGGCCTCGCGGCAGGCCCTGGCCGTGGGGCCGCAGGCCGGACCGCCGCCGATGACGGCCAGATCGTAGGCAAGGGTCGTCATGGGAACACCTCATGGGCCGGCCGTCGCGGGCCGGCGGGTTGGCTTTCGGCTTTCTCATAGCACGGCTTGGCCGTTTGCCATAGAGTCGGGGCAACGAGCCGGTCCGGGAGGCAGACATGCGACACCAGGGACATTATGATCTGGCCGTCATCGGCGGCGGCGCGGCCGGGTTGACCGTGGCCGCCGGGGCTGGGCGGCTGGGCGTCAGGACGCTGCTCATCGAGGCCGAACCGGCCCTTGGCGGCGACTGCCTGCACTATGGCTGCGTGCCGAGCAAGACGCTTCTTGAAACCGCTCGGGCGCGCCATCTGGCCGCTCGGGCCGAGGCTTTCGGCCTGCCGGCCATGGCCCTGGCTCCGGTTGACTTCGCCGCCGTGCGCCGCCGCATCGAAACGGTGATCGCCGGCATCCAGGAGCACGACTCCGTGGCCCGGTTCACGGGCCTGGGCGTCACGGTGCGCTTCGGCCAGGCCCGGTTTTGCGACGCCAACAGCCTGGACGTGGAGGGCGAGACGGTCACGGCCGACCGCATCGTCATCGCCGCCGGCTCGCGCGCCGCCGTGCCGGACATCCCGGGGCTGGCCCAGGCCGGCTACCTCACTAACCGTGAACTCTTTTCGCTGCCAAGGCTCCCGGAATCCCTGGTCATCCTTGGCGGCGGGGCCATCGCGGCCGAGATGGGGCAAGCCTTTGCCCGCCTGGGCAGCCGGGTGACCATCATCCAGCGTAGCGCCAGGCTCCTTTCCAAGGAAGACCCGGACCTGGCCCAGGTGGTCGAGGCCGGGCTGGTCGCGGACGGCGTGCGGCTCCTGCTGGGGGCCAAGGTCGTGTCCGTGGCCGGGCCGGACGCGGCCGGACTGCGTACGGTCACGGCGGAGCAGGGAGGCGTTCGCCAAACCGTCGCCGCCGAGGCTATCCTCGTGGCCCAGGGTCGAACGCCCAATACCGACGCCCTGGGCCTTGACGCCGTGGGCATTGCCCATACAAAAAAGGGCCTTGTGCTGGACGGACGGCTGCGCACCAACCTTCCCCACGTGTTCGGGGCCGGGGACGTGACCGGCGAGCACCAGTTCACCCATGCCGCCGGCTACGAGGGCGGCGTGGTTCTGGCCGGGGCGGTGTTCCGGCTGCCCAGGCAAGCCGCGTATGCCTTCATGCCGCGCGGCGTTTATAGCGACCCGGGCCTGGCCGCCGCCGGGCTGACCGAAGCCCAGGCCGTGGCCGCCGGCATCGCCCATACGGTGGTGGCCGAGCCCTACGCCGGCAACGACCGGGCCCGGGCGGCCGGAACGTCCGAGGGGCTGGTCAAGCTGGTGCTTGGCAAGCGCGGCCGGCTCCTTGGCGTGGGCATTGCCGGGGCCGGAGCCGGGGAACAGCTAGCCTTGTGGCTGGCGGCCAAGGCCGGCAAGGTCGGGCTGTCCACCCTGGCCGGCACGGTGCTGCCCTATCCGACCCTGGCCGAGACCGGCAAACGGGCCGCCGGCCGGCCGCTGGAGACGAAACTTTTTTCCGGATTCACCCGGCGCATGCTGCGCCTGATGTTCGGCTATCGGGGATAAGGAACGACGATGACGGCAAAGCCGGTGCTGGTGATGGTGCTCAAGGGGTATCCCCGGATCTCCGAGACGTTTATTTCCAATGAGATCGAGCTGCTGGAGCGCCAGGGCTTTGCCGTGCGCATCGTGTCCATGCGACAGCCGCGCGAAAACTTCAGCCACGCCTCGGTGGGGCGCATCAAGGCCGAGGTGGTCTATCTGCCCGAGGCCATGTTGCCGGCCCTGGGACGGCTTTTGGCCGCCAACCTCCGCACGGCCGTGTCCCGGCCGGTCGGCTATCTGAAGGCCGCCGGCCTCATGCTGCGCCACTTTTTCGAGACCCCCAAATCGGCCACGGTCAAGCATCTGCTCCAGGCCGGACTTTTATGTGACGAGGCCCTGCGTCCGGGCGAAGCGCCCCATCTCCACGCCCATTTCGCCCATTCGCCGACGTCGGTGGCCATGTACGCCGGGCTCATGGCCGGCGCGCCTGTGAGCTTCACCGGCCACGCCAAGGACGTCTGGACCCAGCGCCCCGAGCGGCTGGCCGAAAAGATCGGCCGGGCCGCCTTTGTCGTCACCTGCACCCAGGCCAACGCGGCCTATCTGCAAAAGCTCTCGCCAAACGGCACGCCCATTTTTCCGGTTTACCACGGCATCGATCTGACGCTTTTTGACGGCGCGGCCGCGCGCCCGGCCGCCGGCCCGCCCTGGCGGCTTTTGACCGTGGCCCGGCTCACCGCCAAAAAAGGCCTGGACACCGTGCTGGACGCCTTGGGCCTTTTGGCCCGGGAGGGCGTCGATTTCACCTACGACCTCGTAGGCGCTGGCGAGGAGGCCAAGGCGTTGGCAGAACAAGCGGCGCGTCTGGGCATCGCCGAGCGGGTGCGTTTTCACGGCGCAATGCCCCACGAACAGGTCGTCGAGCTGTACCGGGCCGCCCATGCCTTTGTCATCGGCTGCCGGGTGTTGCCCAACGGCGACCGCGACGGCGTGCCCAACGTCCTGGTCGAGGCCATGGCCATGGGCCTGCCCGTGGCCGCCACCAACGTCTCGGCCCTGCCGGAACTGGCCATTGACGGTGAGACGGCCTTGACCTGCAACCCCGACGACCCGGCCGCCCTGGCCGCCAACCTGCGCCGGCTGCTCACCGAACCCACCCTGGCCGAGCGGCTGGCCGCCGCCGCCCGGGAGCTGGTCGGCCGGGAATTCGACAATGTCGCCAACATCCGCCGGCTGGCCGCCGTGTTCGCGGCCCAGGCCGGCGATCCGCCGGGACGTTTCGCCAGGGACGTGGCCTGGTGAACGTCGCCTTTTACGCGCCCTTCAAACCCCTGGACCATCCCGCTCCGTCCGGAGACCGCACCATCGGCCGGGAGCTGGCCGCGGCGCTGACGGACCAGGGCATAAGGCTCACCGTGGCCAGCCGCTTCCGGGCGCGCTGGCTATCGTGTCGCCCCAGGCTTTGGATCGAGGCCCTTTTTGCCCGCCAGGCCGCCCTGGAGGCGGCCTCCCGAGCCAAGGCCAGGCTTTTTCTCACCTACCACGCCTACTACAAATCCCCGGACGTCATCGGCCCCTACGTGGCCCGGGAGCTCGGCATCCCCTACGTGGTCTTTCAGGGCGTTTATTCCACCAAACAGCGCCGCCGCCTCGCCACGCGCCTGGGCTACGCGCTCAATCGCCGCTCACTTTTGGCCGCCGATCTGGTCGTGTCCAACCGCCGGCTGGATGTGGAGAATTTGCAGCGCCTGCTGCCCCGGCAGCGCCTGGGCTACGTGCGGCCCGGCATCGACCCCGAGGCCTTCGCCTTCGACCCCGAGGCCCGGCGGGAGCTGCGCCGGCAGTGGGGCGTGGGGACCCGGCCGGTGGTCGTCACGGCGGCCATGTTCCGCGACGACGTCAAGACCGAGAGTCTGACCTTCCTTTTGGAGCGCCTGGGCGAGCTGCACCGGGCCGGGCGCGACTTTGCCCTGGTGGCGGCCGGCGACGGCCCGACCCGGGAACGTCTGGCCGCGTTGGCGACCAAAGAACTGCCCGGGCGGACCATTTTCCTGGGGCAAGTCCCCAGGGAGCAACTCGGCGCGGTCTACAGCGCCGGGGACGTGTTCGCCTTTCCGGGCATCCGGGAGTCGCTCGGCATGGTCTATCTAGAAGCCCAGGCGGCCGGGCTGCCGGTGGTGGCCCTGGCGGGCGGCGGCGTGGGGGAAGTGGTGGCCGACGGCGAGACGGGCATCCTCACGCCTCCGGCCGATCCGGCCGCTTACGTCCGGGCCGTGGACGCCCTGCTGGGCGACCGGGAGCGCCGCTTGGCCATGGGCGAAGCGGCCCGGGCCTACGTGCGCGCCTCCCATGACCGATCCAGAAATTATGGTGTATTGGCCGGCGTCCTGCGTCGGCTGGCCGGGCAGGGCTGAAAATGGCGCTGGCTTAACCGGGCGGTTTTGGGGTAGAAAACTTACTACTTTAGCCATGGCCCGGGGCCTGGGCAAGAGGTTTTGGCAATCAGCGACGCCGGCAGCGCGTTGCCCGCCTTGATGGCCGGGAGTGGTCCGGCCTCTGCGGGACGACGTGCCGCAGGGTCGCCGGCCTTGTTGTCCGCAAGCCTCGTTTACGAAAGTCAGTCAGCCTTCCGCTCGCGGGCGTGGCGGCGAGCGGGCGATGGAGCCTTGATGGCCAAATTGCACGAGACGCCGCTGCGCGATCTGCCGCCTGCCGCGCCCATTACCCTGGGCCTGTGGACCACTGCCGCTCAGGCCGCCCGCACCCTGCTCGGGGCCGGGGCCGGCGAAGCGCTCGTCCTCGACGGCGGCCGCCCCCTTGGCGTCGTCACCACGCGCGGCCTGTCCAAGGTGCTCACTCACAACATCGTCCAGGCCGCCCATCTGGCCGTGCGCGACGTCATGGACCCGGTGGCCGTGTCGCCGGAAAGCGACTATCTGCCCGGGGCCTTGCGCCATTTGCTGGCCGCGCCGTCGCGTCGGCTGGCCGTGGTGGACGCCGCCGGCCGGGCCGTAGGCATTCTCGCTCCCTTTCATGTGGCCCGTCTGGGCGTGGCCCTGGACGAGATGGCCGAGCGCACCGTGGCCAGCGCCATGACCCGTACCGTGGTCACGGCCCGGGTGGGCGAGGCCCTGCCCATGGTGCTGGCCCGCATGACGCGCCTTGGCGTCGGCGGCGTGGTGGTGGCCAAGGACGACGTGCCCCGGGGGGTTTTCACCGCCCGTGACGCCGTGCGGCTTTTGGCCGGCGGCGCGGACATCCGCGACATGCTGGTGGACGAGGCCATGAGCGCGCCGGTGGCCGCCGTGGCCCCGCAGCTGCCCCTGGCCGAAGGGTTGGCCGGCATGGACGGAGCCGGGGCAGGGCGGCTGGTGGTCGCCGACCCGGCCGGATTTCTTATCGGGCTTTTGACCTGGACCGACGTGGCCACCGTGCTGTCGGGCATCGTGGGCGACGCCGAGACGGCCCGGCTGCGCGACCAGGCCGACCGGTACCGCGATCTCTACGACAACGCCGGTCAGGGGCTTTTCCGCCTTGATCTCCAGGGCCGGCCCGTGGCCGTCAACGCTGCGCTGTCCCGGATGCTCGGCTACCGCGACGTGGCCGACTGCCTGCGCCAGTCGCGCCAGCCCGCCCATCCCCTGCGCCTGGACGGCCCGAGCCGGCGCGAGCTGTTGCTCCGCGTCCTGTCCCAGGACGAACCGGTGACCTTCGAGACGAGGGGGCCTCGCCGGGAGGGCGGCTATCGCCGGCTGGCCTGTTCCGTGCGGGCCGTGCGCGACGCCGCCGGTCAGCCCGTGGCCTTTGAAGGGGCCTGCGCCGACGTCCCCCGGATCGTTCTCCCGGGCGGCCCGTCCGATGACGCCGGCTACCGATCCCTGATCGAGCACCAGACGGAACTCATCTGCCGCTTCAATCCCGCCGGACGGCTTATTTTCGTCAACGCCGCCTATGCCCGCTACTGGGGCAAGACCCCGGAAGCCTGCCTGGCCGAGAATTACCAGCCCGCCCTGCATCCTGACGACGCGGCCATGGTGGCCCGGCGCGTGGCTTCGCTGTGTCCCCATCGGCCCACCACCGGCTACGAGGTGCGGGTGCTGCGTCCCGACGGCCGCGCCCGTTATCAGCGCTGGACCCGCCGGGCCATCTTCGACGCCGCCGGCGAACTGGTCGAATACCAGGCCGTGGGCCGGGACGTCACGCCGCGCAAGCTGGCCGAACAGTCCCTCAAGCGCCGGGCCGAGGAGCTGCACGTCCTGGCCGAGGAAAAAAGCGCCGAGGCCGCCGCCTTGGCCGACCGGCTCGGCGCGGCCCTGGCCGATGGCCGGCAGCTGGCCGACGTCTTGCGCGAAAAGACCTTTTTCCTTGAGGCCGTGCTCTCCGGCGTCCAGGACGGCGTGTGCCTGCTGTCGCCGGAAATGGAAGTCCTGGTCGTCAACCGGTCGCTGCGCGGCATGTACGCTTCGCGCGGCGAGATCGTGGGCCAACGCTGCCACGAGGTCTACCACGGCCTGTCCGCCCCCTGCCAGGACTGCCCGTCGCTGCGGGCCATGGCCACCCGCAAGCTGGCCATCAGCGTGGTGCCCAAGGACGATCCAGGCGATTCCGCCGGTTGGGTGGAGCTTTTTTGCTACCCCTTGCTCGACGCCGCCGGTTCCGTCGCCGCGGTGGTGGAGATCGTGCGCGACGTCACGGTCGGCAAGAAACTCGAAGCCGAACTGGCCGCCGCTCTGGAGCGGGCCGAGGCGGCCAGCCAGGCCAAGGGCGCGTTTTTGGCCAACATGAGCCACGAAATCCGCACGCCCCTAAATGCCGTCCTGGGTTACGTCCAGCTCATGCTGCGCGACCGCCTGGAGCCGGCCCAGCGCCAGCGCCTGGCCGTGGTGGAAGAGTCCGCCGCCACGCTTTTATCCATCATCAACGACATCCTCGACTATTCCAAGATCGAGGCCGGGCGGCTGGAAATCAAGGCCGAGTCCTTTGACCTGCCCCAATGCCTGGCCGCCGTGGTCAAGGAGCAGGAGGTGCTGGCCCGGGAAAAGAGCCTGACCCTGGACCTGGAACTCGACCCGGAGCTGCCCGGGAGCGTGCGCGGCGACGGTTTGCGCCTGCGTCAGATCCTGCGCAACCTCGTCAACAACGCCGTCAAATACACCGAGCACGGCAGCGTGACTCTGCGCGCCACGTTGTTGGACCGTTCGCCGTGCCCCACCGGAAACGGCGAACGCGCGTCCCTGCGCTTTGCCGTCATTGACACCGGCGTGGGCATCCCGGCCGACCAGTTGCCCGCCATCTTCGACAGTTTCACCCAGGTGGACGGCGGCCTGACCAAACGCCAGGCCGGCACGGGCCTGGGATTGGCCATCTGCCGCCGGCTGGCCGGACTCATGGGCGGCGGGGTGTTCGTGGACAGCGTGGCCGGCAAGGGCAGCGTGTTCTGGCTCGAATGCCCCTTCGAAGCCGCCGCCGGCCTGGGCGGGCTGACCCGCCGGGATTTCGGCGCGTCGACGCGCCGGGAGCTGCCGCCGAGCCTGCGGGTGCTGCTGGTGGAGG
>JAEZEM010000287.1 GCA_023417745.1 Pseudomonadota bacterium | reverse complement strand
GTGCGGCTGGGGCGCGGTTGTCGCGGGCGCGGGCGACGGGGCGGGGGGTAGGGAGGCGCGGTGCGGCCTGGGCCAGGGTTTGGCGCAGGGCGGCGTCGAAATCTTCGGGGCAGCGGGCGCGCAGGGCAGCGTCCACGAACCAGTCGCGGGCGGCCCGCAGCAGGTGTTTGCGGGCCACGGCGTGGCCGTGGAGCGACACGCCCCAGACTTTGGTGGCGGAAAAAAGGCGCGGCATTTGTTCGCACAGGCTGGCGCGGACCAGTTCGGCCAGCACGTCGAAGCGTTTGGCCGGCTGGCGCGGGGTGACGAACACGTGGGTGCGGGTATCGGGGTTGGACCAGCCTTCGGCGACATCGGCGTCGGAGGGCATTTCCTCGACGGCCCAGGCGAGGGAGCCGCGCACGGCGGCGATGGCGTCTTCAAGGCAGGGCACGGAAAACCTCGCGGGTCCGGTCGGGGCGGGCGGGCGGCGGGCGGCCGGATCGTCCGCGCCGGAGGGCGTGCCCGCGTGGGGCGGCCCGGCCGGAGCCGGGCCGCCAGGGGTGCTATGCTGGTTTGGCTACTGAGCGACCTTGCGCCGTCTCTCCCACAAGCGCATGTCTTTCATCTTCTTGCGGCGTTCCCGTTGCAGGGACTTGGCCGCCAGAGGGGCTCCCTTCTTGTAGCCGTACTTGGCCCGATATTCCTCCGGGGTCAGGTTGTGGGCGGCCAGGTGCTTTTTGGTGAGCACCTTGAAGGCCTTGCCGCACTCCAGGCAGATCACGCTGCTTTCCTTGACGGCCTTGGACGGGTCCATGACCGGGGTGGCGGGGCTGGTCGGGGCGGCCTCCGCTTCCGCCGCGGCCTGGATGCCCGCCGCCACATTACGCAGCATTGAGGTGATCTCGTCGTCAGTCATGGTCCTGACCGACGCCTGGGCCTTGACGATTTCCAAGGCGGCTTTCAAGTATTCTTCCATTTGCATCTCCTGCTGATGACTTTGGCTCTCCTTAGAATGAACGGATGAGAATTGCAACAAAATTGCACTGCAACTATTTGCTTTGTTATATTAGGAACAAGGTCTCTTGGTGGCGGATTTTCAGGTCGCCTCGGGACCGCGATACAGGAGCGTCAGGACGGTGATGTCGTCGGCCTGCTCGGCATCCTCGGCGTACTCCGTGGCGGCTTGCATGACGGCGGCGTCCAGGACCTCGGGCGGCATGGATGCGGCTTTGGACAACACGGCCAGCAGCCGGGCCGTGCCGAAGAGTTCCTGGGCCGGGTTTTGGGCTTCGGTGACGCCGTCGGTGAAGGCCACGATCTTTTCGCCCGGGGCCAGGGTCACCGTGGCGGTGCGGTAGACGGTGTCTTCCATGACGCCGAGGAACAGGCCACGAGGCAGGGCCAGCCAGGAGACGGTTCCGTCCGGGGCGATGCGGGCCGGCGGATTGTGGCCGGCGTTGGAGAAGGTCATCTCCCCGGTGTCGCAGTCGAGGATGGCCAAAAACATGGTGACGAAAAGCATGGATTCGTTGTCCACGCACAGTTCGCGGTTGACCTTGGCCAGGATCTCGGCCGGATCGGACTCCTGCTCGGCGTTGCCCTTGATCAGCGTCTTGGTGACGGCCATGAAAAGCGCCGCCGGCACGCCCTTGCCGGACACGTCGCCGACGAGAAACAGCAACCGGCCGGGGCCGAGCAGGAAGAAGTCGTAGAGGTCGCCGCCGACCTCCCGGGCCGGCAGCAGGTCGGCGTGGAGGGCAAAACTGGTGATGTCCGGGAAGGGCGGGAACTTTTTGGGCAAAAAGCTCATCTGGATGTTGCGGGCGATTTTGAGTTCGGACTCCAGGCGTTCCTTGGCCTTGGTGGTGGCCGTCAGGTCGGCGATGTAGTCGCGAAGGGCCAGGCGCATCTGTTCGAAGGACCGGGAAAGCGCCCCGACTTCGTCGCCGCCGACCGCCAGGGGCACCGGGGCGTCGAGGTTGCCGTGGGCGATCTCGGCGGCGGTGGCGGCCAGGCGCGACAGGGGCCGGGTGATGTGGGCGGCGATGGCGGCGATGACCAGGAGCAGCGCCGTGAAGCCGACCCCGCCGAGGATGGCCACCTCGCGGCCGAGCTTTCTAAGCGGCGCGAAGAGTTCGTCCTCGGGCACGATGACGCCCATGGACCAGCCGGTCAGGCGCATGGGGGCAAAGGCCACCCAGGCCGGCTTGCCGAGGATGAAGTCGGGCAGCCGGACAAAGCCTTCCTCGCCGGCGATCATGCGCCGGCCGAGCGTGCGCAGTTCGGGGCTGGCGAACTGTTCGGCCCGGCTGAAGATGCTCTCGCGCATGACCAGCCGGTTGTCGGGGTGGGAGAGCAGCACGCCGCTGCGGCTTAACAAAAAGGCGTAGCCCGAGTTGTACAGTGAGATCCGGCCGACTTGCTTGCGCAGCCAGTCCAGGGCCACGTCGGCCGTGACCACGCCGAGAAAGACCGGGCCGGTCGGCGTCTGGCCCATGACCGGCACGCTGTAGGTGGTCATGACGATGTCGCCGCCGGATTCGTCGAAATAGGGTTCGCTCCAGACCGGCTTTTGCAGCACCTTGGGCACGAGATACCAGTTTTGCAGCTCGTAGTATTCCTCGTAGCCCAGGCCGACCTGGGCGATTTCGCCGTCCTTGCGGCAAAAATACGGGCTGTAGCGGGGCAGGCCATGGTAAACGCCCGGCTCGAAGGCGGCGGCCGCGCCGTAGACGTCGGGGTTGGCGGTGAGCAAGTCGCTCAGGTCGCGGTCAAGGTCGGCCGGAGCGGGCAGCTCCTGGCCGAGTTTCAGGGCCATGAACTGGGGCACGCGCTCGATGGCCGACAGCGGAACTTCCAGACGATTGACGGCCCGGCGCAGCAGGTTTTGGGCGTTGTCGCGCACGGCCGCCAGCAGCATGTCCTTGGAGGAGCGGTAGTAGTAGGCAAAGGCCGCCGTGAAGATGACCGTGGCGCTGGTGAGGATGCACACGGCCAGCTTGAAGGCCAGCCCCCTGGTCGGACGCACGTCAAGGGAGGGGGACATGGAATTCCTCGTAGGGCGGGGCGTCGGCGGCCAGTCCGGCCGCGCCCAGGGCCTTGGCGGCGGCCTGGTAGCGGGGCCGGGTCAGGGTTCCCAGCGGATCGCCCGGGCCGGTCATGGCCTGGCGCAGACTTTCGAGCATCCATTTCTGGTGCATCCGGTTGGTGGGCAGATGGGCGGCCGAGACATGGCTCATGACCACATCCAGGGCCTCTTCGGGGTGGGCAAAGGCGTATTCCCAGCCGCGCACCGAGGCCCGGGCTACGCCCCGGCACAGTTCGGGATCGGCGGCCAGCACGGAAGCCAAGGTGTAGAGTCCGTCCTCGGGCAGGTCCAGGCCGTGAGCGCCGAGGTCGAAAACGGTCAGCTCCTCGGGATCAAGGCCGGCGTTTAGGATGACGTGATATTCGTTGTAGCGCATGGCCGAGCAGGCGGCCACGCCGCCGCGCAGGAACAGGTCCACGGTGAACCCCTGGGGCACAGGCTCCACGGTCAGGCCGTAGCGTTTGAAAAAGGTCCGGGTGGAGAGCTGGAATTCCGGCCCCCACAGGCTGACCTTGCGGCCGGCCAGATCGGCCGGTTTTTCGATGCCGTCGGCTTTCTTGGCGATCAATAGTTGGGTGGAGTGGGGCACGAACTGGGCCAGATTGACCAGCGGCAGGCCTTCGGCCCGTTTGAGCAGGGCGGTGGCCAGGAAAAACGTGCCGAACTGGGCCTGGCCCTCGGCCATGAGCCGGGAGGGCGGCTCGCCCGGGCCGCCGCGCAGGATGGTCATGTCCACGCCTTCGGCGGCGAAAAAGCCTTTGGCCAGGGCCACGTAATAGCCGGCGAACTGGGCCTGGGGCTCCCACTGGGGAATGAGCGACGCTTTTTTGAGCGTTTCCCCGGCCAGGCAACGCACGGGCGCGGCCGCCATGACGCACCAGGACAGCAGCGTGACGGCAAAGACTCTCCGCCAGTCTCCTTTTCGCATGGCCCTGGCTGTAATCCTTTTGCCGCGATTTGCCTAGGGGCCGGGGCGTTTGCGGGAGAGATTACCGTGCTTGGGGAGAATTGGCTGCCGAAACAGGGGCGGCCGGCCGTTTGCCGCCGCCAAAGGCCGTCAGGAACACGGCGGCCAACGTGGCCAGGGCGATGTACTGCGAGGCGGAAAGACCGAAATACACGCCGCGTATGGCGTCGCCGCGCCAAAATTCCAGTGTGAAACGCAGCGCCGCGTAGCCGACGAGGTAAAGCGCCGTCACTCGACCCGGGGGCTGCGGGCAGCGTCTGGCCAGCAGGAGCAGCAGGGCGAACAGTACGAGATTGCCGGCGGTTTCGTAGAGTTGCGAGGGATGGACCGGCAGCGAGGCCACGGCCCCGTCCGGCAAAAGCCCCTGGCTTTTGTGCTGCAAAAAGGCCGGGGAACCGGCCGGGAAGCGCACGCCGCAGACGGAATCGGTGGGTGCGCCGAAGCAGCAGCCGCCGAAAAAGCAGCCCAGCCGGCCAAAGGCGTGGCCCAGGGGGAGGTAGAGGCACACGGCGTCGAGCAGCGGCCAGGGAGACAGCCGGACCAGCCGGCAGCCGGCGTACATGGCCCCAAGCCCGGCCAGGGCGCCGGTGTAAAAGACCAACCCTCCGGCGGCGATAAGCCCGTAGCTGAGGCGGCCGGCGGCCAGGGCGTCCTGAACGATGGGCAGCAGCCGCGCCCCGGCCAGACCGAGGGGCAGGGCGGTCAGAAAAATAAGTTGGTAGCGGCCCCGATCCGGGTTGCCGGCCAGATCGCGCCGGGCAAAGGCATAGACCAGAGCCAGCCCGGTCAGGGACAGGAACAAATAGCCCGCTTCGAGAATGGCAAAGGCGCTGACGCCCGTGGCCCGGGACAGAAGGAAGGCGAGGAATCCGCCCATAGTGCTGCTTTATCCCTTACCGCGCAGGAAGAACCCTATGGCCGTGGGGCGCGTCGGCGCGGCTGTCGGGGGCCGGCCTCGGGCGGCTACTTGCTGCCGCCGCCGCATTCCAAGCAGGAGCATTTAAGGCCGAGGCAGCCGCAGGAGGCCATCTCGCAGCAGCTCGCCCCGGATACGGCGTCGGCGTAGGCGGCGTAGGATTCGCCCGGAGCCGTCCGGGCAAAGGCGAACAGCGCTCCGGTCAGCAGGGAGCAAGCGACCGTGGCGGCAATGAGGACGCGCTTCATGAACATACCTCCGCGAAAAATGCGACGCCCCTTGTACGCCACGGCGCGCCCGGGCGCAATGCCGGGATTGCCGGGATGGTTGGGAGGCCTCCGGCGGCGGGGGGCCTGAGGCCCCCGGACCCCCCTACTGGAGAAATGGTTAAAGGGGGCTTGGCGTGGAATGGCTTACTGGCCGGTTGGGGAAGCCAAAGCGGCTTTCGCGCCAACGACTCAGGCCGGCAGCCGGTCCAGGGCGGCGGCCAGGGCTTGCCCCCCCACCACGTTGCCGACGGCGCCCAGGGCTTGAAGCAGGCGCTCCCCTGCGGCGCGCTGGCGACGGGCGATCTCCCGGCGGACCTTGGCCGGCCGAGCGGCCCGCTCGGCGATGGTCCGCAGATACAGGTCGCGGTAGCGTCCGGCCATGGTCGCCACGTCGCAGACCCGGCCGCGCGCCGCCGCCTGCGTCCCCAGGCGGGCGCGCAAGGGCGCGTCGGCGATGAGGCGAGCCAGGGCCGAAACAAAGGCGTCGTCGTCGCCGGGCGCGGCCACAAGCGCGGTTTCGCCGTCCGCGACCAGTTCGGTAGGCGCGTCCGCGTCCAGGCAGGCCACGGGGAGTCCACAGGCCATGGCCTGGGGCACGGCCAGCCCGAAGGCGTCGATCCGGCCCGGGCAGGCGAATATATCGGCGGCGGCGTAGGCCTCGGCCAGGGCGTCGTCGTCGGCCTGGGGCAGATTGACCACGGGCAGCCCCGTGCCGGCCAGCTCACCGCCGATGTCGAGCAGCCTGAGGCCTGGAAACTGCGGAACCAGCCGCGACAGGGCGGCCAGCAGCCGGCCGCCGCCCGCCTGGCCGTCGGTCGGGCCGTCCCCGGCGCGAAAGGCCAGGATGACCTCGTCTTGCGGCAGGCCCAGGCGCGCTCGGGCGGCGGCTCGGTCGCGCGGGGCGAAAACGGCCGTGTCGATGCCGGTGGGAATGACCGTGACGGGCAGATGCCCGAGAACGCTTTGCGCCACCCTGTCGGCCAGCCGCTTGGAGGGCACGGCGATATGGGCGTCGAGCATCTGCCCGGCGGCCTGGCTGTCGCGCCACAGCCGCTGCATGGTGTCCGCAGTCAGGCCCGGGGAGATGGAAAGATCCGGACCATCGCCGCAGCCGGTTTGCCATTTGTCGCAGGCAAAGGCGTGGGCGCAGTTGCCGGTGACGGCCCGCATGTCGTGCAGCGTCCAGACCAGCGGCTTGGCCAGGCTCCAGAAGGCGGCGGCAAAGGGGTGGGCATAGTCGACGCTCAGGTCGTGGGCGTGGAGCAGATCGGCCCGGGCCATGGCCGGGCGTTCGGGCCAGACAAAGGCCCCGGTCAGATCGTAGCCGGGCAGGCCGGCCCGGGCCGCCGCGCCGGTCGGGGCGCGGCCGTCGGCGTTGGCCGGCACGGTCTCGATCCAGTAGTCGTCGCGCTGTTTTTCCCAGACCAGACAACTCGCGTCGTCCGGGCCGGCGTTTACGGCCCGGGCCAGGGAAAAGGCCGTTCGGGCCGTGTCGTCGGAGGCGTCGCGCCGGTTGATTATGGCCAGACGCAGCCCGTCGACCTGCTGGCGCACGCGCTTGACGATAAAAGGGTCGTCCAGGGCCAGACGGCGTTTGTCGGGCTCCCGGCGGGCCAATTCGTCGAGGAGGAGGCGGATGCGGCGGCGGTAGTCGGGGTTTTCGGCCAACCGGGCCAGTTTTTTGCGTCCGGCGGCCGGATAGGGCGCGACGGCCAGCCGGCCGCGCCGGGCGTCGTGCCACAAGGCCTGGGCCTGGGACGGATGGTCGCCGTCGCAGGGCACGATCCAGCCGGGCTGGTCGGTGACGCTAAAGAGATTGAAGGGGTCGCCAAGGCCCAGATACTGTCGTTCGGCCCAGTCCGACAGGGCCTGGCCGGGCGGGCCGTCCCCGGCGGCCAGGGCGGCGGTTTTCTCGAAGACCTGTTTGGGAAAAAGCAGCGGATAGTGAAACAACCGCACGCCCAGGCGGGCCAGGCTCTCGGCCGGGATCGGCCGAACGGCGAACAGGTCGAGCCCGGCGGCGTCGACCATGGTCGGCGGCCGGCAACTGACGTAGCGGCTGCCCGGGGCGAAGCGGAAAAGGCGACGGCGCACGTCGCCGCCGGCCAGAAGATGCGTGCTGCCGCTCTCGAAGTCCGGGGCGGCGAAGAAGGCGCGCCGCCGGAAGGCGGCGGCGGTCAGCCCGGGATCGTCGGCCAGGAGTTCCAGCACCAGGGCCATGTCGCGGTCGCGGTAGAACTCGTCGATGTCCACCTGCCAGAAATAGTCGCCCGTGGTCCGC
>JAEZEM010000437.1 GCA_023417745.1 Pseudomonadota bacterium | reverse complement strand
GACTTCGCCGCGCGCGAAGCTCGTTCATGAACGCGCACGCCGCCTCCGACGTCCAACCGGCCATGTCCGTGCGCCTGTCCGGCTGGGCCCTGCTCGGCCTGCTGCTCGCCGCCGTCGCCGCCGTCCTGGCCGGCGGGGGCCTGGCCGCCGTGGCGCTCGTCGCCTCGGGCCTGCCCTGGTGGGCGGCCTTGGCCGGAGCCGGAACGTTCGCCCTTTTTGTCGCCTGCCTGACCAGCCCCTTTTTCGGCCTGTGCGCCACGGCCTTTTGTCTCATTCTGGCCTCGCCGAACATCTACACCCTGGTCGTCAACACCCTGCAGCTGCACCTGTATCTCTACGTTTTTCCTCTGGTCTTCACCGTTCTCGGCATGTTCGTCCGGGCCGCCCAGGGCCGGCTGTCGCTGGTGCCGCGTTCGGCCTTCCTGCCCGTGCTGCTGCTGGTTTTCGTGGCCGAGACCGCAAGCCTCTTGTGGACGCCGCATACCAACTGGGGCCTGGCCAACATCGCCCGCCTCACCACGAACCTGCTCCTTTACTGGTGCATCGTCGTCCTGGTCGATACGCCGCGCCGCCTGGACATCCTCTTTAAAACCCTGTTCGCCAGCGCCGTCATGACCGCCGCCGGCGTGCTCGGGGCGCTCAAGTGGGAATACATCCTGCATGTGCCCCTGGATCGTGCGCTCAAGCTCGTGTTCGAGATCTATTTCTACACCACCCGGGCCGGCGGCATCGAATCCTGGAACCAGAGCGCCGGTTTTTTAAGCGTCGCCAGCATCATTGCCGCCGGCTACGCCGTGCTGGCCCGGACCATGTTCCGTCGGGCGCTGTGGTGGCTGACGGCCATGTTCTATTTCTGCATGATGCTCTTGCCGGCCAGCCGGGGCGCGCTTTTGGGCTACTGCGGCGCGGTCGGGCTTCTTCTCCTGGCCCTGCCGGCCACCCGGCGCGTGCTTTTGCGCAAGACCACGCTGTTTGTCGTTCTGGTCATCGTGGGCATGCTCGTCACCACGCCCGGCTACATCGACCGCATCCTCGTGGGCTTTGGCTACACCGGCGAACTGCTCTTCAGCAAAAAGAAGTCCTCCACCTCAAGCAGCTCCGACGCCACCGGCATTTCGACGCGCTTTAAAATCTGGCGCAAGGGGTTCCAGGCCGTGGGCGAAAGCGGCGGGACCGTGCTCGGGGGCCTGGGCACGGGCGGCTTCATGTATCGGATCAAGGTCTTCGAGGTGCACAACGTCTACCTCGCCTTCTACTACGACATGGGCTTGTCCGGCGTTTTCTTGCTCTTTTTCCTGGGATTTATTCTCGTGCGGCGCACGTTTCCCATTGCCATGGCCTACCACGCCCGTCTGGCCCGGCCGCCGACCTCGCCCGATCCGGCCGGCCCGGCCAGCGCCGATTTCGTCCTGGTCATGTTTTTCGCCGTGCTGACCGCCTTTACGGCCGAAGTCGCCATCCACGGCCTGGTGGACTACGACCTCACCTCCTTTGTCTCGCGCTACGCCTTTTTCTACCTGGCCCTCTACGACGTCGTCCTGGGGCTGGCCGAGGCCCGGTCGGCCGCCCCTCTCGACGCCGGGACGACGAAGGCGTAGGAGGGGCGCGCCGGCGTCGCCGGTTAAGGAGTCGGCCCGGCCGCCTCCGGCCGCACCACCCCCGCGAGGACTCACCATGGCTTCGGAAATTTTCGGCAATCCGTCATTTACCCGATTTTGGACCGCCCGCAGCGCCTCGGGCTTTGCCTACCACATGACCGCCGTGGCCGTGGGCTGGCAGGTCTACGCCATGACCGGCAGCGCCTTCATGCTGGGGCTGGTGGGGCTGACCGAATTTTTGCCGCAATTCCTGCTGACCCTGGTCGTCGGGCAGGTGGCTGACCGGGTCGACCGCCGCCGCATCGCCGGGGTGTGCCAGCTCATCGAGGCCGTGGCTTTGCTCACGCTTTTGGCCGAGACGACCGGCGGCTTTCTCGGCCTTGGCGGCATGTTCGCCTGCGTGGGGCTCATTGGCGCGGCCCGGGCTTTTGAGACGCCCTCGCTCCAGGCCTTGTTGCCGTCGCTGGTGCCCCTGGAAGCCTTGCCCCGGATGCTGGCCTGGAGCGGGTCGGTCTGGAAGACGGCCATGATCCTGGGGCCGGCGGCGGGCGGTTTTCTTTTTGTCCTGGGGCCGGGCGTGGTGTACGCCCTGGGCGCGGTTTTTTACGTCGGCGCGGCCCTGGCCGTGCTGTCCATTCCGACCAGGCCGGTCAAACGGCCGCCCCAGGCCGAGGGGCTTTGGCGCTCGGCCCTGGACGGGCTGCGCTACATCAAAAGCCGGCCGGTCATTTTCGGGGCCATCTCCCTGGATCTTTTTTCGGTGCTGCTCGGCGGCGCGGTGGGGTTGTTGCCGGTGTTCGCCAGCGACATCCTGGCCGTGGGGCCGGGGGGCCTGGGCGCGCTTCGGGCCGCGCCGAGCCTGGGGGCGCTGGCCATGTCCCTGTATCTGACGCGCTTTCCCTTGACCCGCCATGCCGGGCCGGCCATGTTCGGGGCGGTGATCGTTTTCGGGCTGTCCACCCTGGTCTTTGGGCTGTCGCGGTCGTTTCCGCTGTCCCTGGCTGCGCTGACGGTCCTGGGAGCCGGGGACATGGTGAGCGTGGTCATCCGCTCGACGCTCATCCAGATCGACACCCCCGACGCCCTGCGCGGGCGGGTCAGCGCCGTCAACGCGGTCTTTATCGGCGCGTCCAACCAGCTGGGCGACTTCGAATCCGGCCTGCTGGCGGCTCTTATGGGCGCGGCCCCGGCCGTCATTTTCGGCGGCGTGGGGGCGGTGGCCTTGGCCCTTATATGGATGCGCCTTTTCCCGGAGCTGCGCCGCCGCGACCGCCTCGTGCCCGAGTCCGTCGGCGCTTGACGCCGCATAACCCACGCGGGCGACAATAAACCGCCCACCCGCCAACCCCTATAAGGGAGGGTCCGGGAGGGGGTAACCCCCTCCC
>JAEZEM010000345.1 GCA_023417745.1 Pseudomonadota bacterium | reverse complement strand
GGCCGATCCGTTTCGAGTTTCCATGCCTTTTTGCCCCTGCTGCTGCTTACTGCCTGGGGCCGCCGCCACTGTTTCCCCGAGTCGTTTCCCTACGGCATCAAAAATGACCGATTGCGCGAACGGATCGTGGCCCTGATGTCCTCGGGCGACAGCAGCCAGGCCGGCCTGACCGGCACGCCCGGAGCCAGCCTGCAGCAATTGTGGCGGTTGCGCCGGGTGGTCATGAAGGAAATGCCTTCCATCCGCACGCCTGCGCTCATCATGCATGCCGCCAAGGATGACGTTACCAGCCTGTGGAATGTCCATTATCTGCAAAAACATTTGGCCGGCCCAATCGAGACCGTGCTGCTCGACGACAGCTTCCATATGATCACCATCGATCAGCAGTGCCGGGATGTGGTGGCGCACACGGTTCGTTTCTTCCAGGCCCTTGGCGTGTCCTGAGCCCTCAGAGTCTGGCGTTCGTTTTGTCGGAGGGCAGACGCCAGGGGCGCATTTGCAGCGGCAGGCGAGGTAATCCGTCCGAACAATGGAGGAATAATATGTCCCAAACTGATGTTATCCTGGACATCGTGGCCCAGGTCTCCCTGGTTGACCGGGCCAGCCTGGTCCTCGACGCCAAAGTGGCCGACCTGGGCATCACTTCCCTGGACATGGTGGAAATCATCTTCGCCCTGGAAGAGAAATTCGGCATTGAGCTGCCTTTTAACGCCAACACCAGCGCCGCAGGGTACCGTACCCTCGGCGACGTCATCGCCGTGGTCGAAAAAATCATCTCTGGCTCGGCCGCTTCCTAGTGTGGCGTTCGCAAAAAAACATTTATGTTTTTTTGTGAATAAAAATAATGATTATAGGTTATTATTGCATCCAACAGGATCATGGCATTTCCCGAACGCGACACTAGGCGGCTCCCGTCCGTCAGGGGGCGGCGTGGCTGGGCCAGTTGGAGCGTCTCGCCTCTTGAAAAGGACATGGTGTAAGATATGAGACAGATGCGTCGCGTGGTCATAACCGGCATGGGCGTGATCAGCCCCATCGGGCAGGATCTCGTCACTTACGGCGACAATCTATTCAGCGGCGTGTGCGGCATCGCGCCAGCCGATTTTCACTGGCACGACCTGGCGGCCCGGTATCCGGTGGCGGCGGTCAAGGACTTCGACCCTTCCCCCTATTTCGACGCAAAGAAAGTGTCGATGGTCGACCGGTTCGCCCAGTTTGCCGTGGCGGCGGCACGGCAGGCCTTTGATGATTCCGGTTTGGTGTTGACTGAGGAAACGGCGCAACGCATGGCGGTCATCACCGGAACTAGCGTGGGAGCCCAAAATACCCTCGAAGATTCCTTCCTGAAGATGGTGGGGACAGGCGCCGCACGGGCGCACCCGTTTACGATTCCGCGCCTGATGTCCAATGCCGGTTCAAGCCACATCAGCATGACCCTTGGCATCACCGGCCCCGGGTTCACAGTGGCGAGCGCCTGCGCCTCGGCCGTGCATGCGATCAGCGTGGCGCTTGGCATGCTGCGCTCGGGCGTGGTGGACATGGCGATCACGGGAGGAGCGGAAGCCTGCCTGACGTTCGGCACGCTCAAGGGCTGGGAGGCCCTTCGCATCATGGCCCCAGATGTCTGCCGTCCCTTTTCGGCGGATCGTGCGGGGCTGGTGCTCGGCGAAGGCGCGGCCATGCTGGTGCTGGAAACGCTGGAAGCGGCCAAGGCGCGGGGAGCAAGAATCTATGCGGAGCTTGCCGGAGTCGGCATGAGTTCCGACGCCAAGGACATCACAACGCCCGATGTTGGCGGGGCCTCGCGGGCGATAGCCGGGGCCCTGGCCGATGCCGGCCTGACGCCGGAGGATATCGACTACATCAACGCTCACGGCTCCGGCACACGTGCCAATGACGCGATGGAGACCGCGGCAATCAAGCAGGTCCTGGGGAGCCGGGCGAAGCAGATCGCGATTTCCGCCAGCAAATCCCTATTCGGCCATGCCTTGGGCGCGGCCGGGGCTCTGGAGATGCTGGCCACCGTACTGGCCGTGAGTCGCGACATGGCGCCGCCCACGCTGCATTATTTGGGACCGGCCCCCGATTGTGATCTGGATTATGTGCCTGCCGTGGCTCGGCCCATGACCATCCGCGCCGCCCTCAACAATTCCTTCGGTTTTGGCGGACTCAATGCGGTGGCGGCGGTGAGAAAACTGGCATAATGGAATATGGCGAGAGCGTATTCAATGCATTATGACGGTCACGACCAATAGATGGAATTTATTTTATGACATTTCTCAAGATTATGGTCCTCGCTTTGGTGCAGGGGGCAGCGGAACTTTTGCCTGTTTCCAGTTCTGCTCACGTGATTGTCGCCGAGAAACTCATGGGGCTCAACCCGGTGAGTCCAGAAATGACATTTCTTTTGGTGATGCTGCACTCCGGGACAATGTTTGCCGTGTTGCTCTATTTTTCGAAATCGTGGAAGAAGTTCTTTTTTCAATCGAGGGAGGCTTTAAAGGCGTTTATTGTACAAATTATCTTTGCAACGGGCTTTACAGGGGTCGTCGGGCTGACGCTTAAATTCATTATCGAAAAGGTGTTTCTTGCCGATGTGCCGCATGCCGAAATAGAGTTGATTTTTGGAAACACGAATCTTATGGCGGCAGCGCTGCTGACGGTTGGCGTGTTGATCGTCTACGCCGGTCTAAAGAAGCAATGCGAAGGCAAACCTGGTAATCTTGACCTGTCAAAATCGAGCTTGATCGGAGCGGTCCAGGGAATGTGTCTTCCATTTAGAGGTTTCTCCAGGTCTGGAGCCACGATCTCTATCGGGTTGATAATGGGAGTGGATAAGGAAAAGCTGGAAGCATTCAGTTTTGCACTTGCGGTAGTCCTTACTCCACCTGTTGTTGTTCGCGAAGTACTGAGATTATTGAAGGCAAGCGGAAGTCAAGGGGCGGCTGCCGTTGCCCAGGATGGGCTTGCGCATCTCTTTCTTTTTGGGTTGCTAGGCATGTTTTTGAGTTTCTGCGCAGGGTTGCTTGCCCTTAAATGGCTTTCGAGTTGGATTGAAAAAGGCCGGTGGCAATTTTTTGGGTATTACTGCATCTGCGCATCGATTGTGATATTTTGGCTTCAAAGAAGTGGATATCTCTAGAGAATAACAGTCCGTGTCGTTGAAGAGCAATGGCATGGTCTTTGTTTCAGAACCGGGCCGGACCTCCGGCAGCCACGCCGCGCCGGATGAGGCGGCCGGCAACCGACTACGCTTGCCCGGAGACGAGATTGTTGATCTTGCAGGCCGCGCAGGCCGCGCCAAAGCCGTTGTCAATGTTGACCACCGTCACGCCGCTGGCGCAGGACGTCAGCATCCCCAAGAGTGCCGCGACCCCGGAAAAGGCCGCGCCGTAGCCCACCGACGTCGGCACGGCGATGATGGGCTGGGACACAAGCCCGCCAATGACGCTGGCCAAGGCTCCCTCCATGCCCGCCGCCACGATGATCACCCGGGCCCGGCGGATGTCGGACAGCTTGTCCAGCAGCCGGTGGATGCCGGCCACGCCCACGTCCGACACCACAAAGGCCCGGCTGCCGAGCATATGGCAAGTCTCGCGGGCTTCCTCGGCCACGGGCAGGTCGGACGTGCCGGCGGTCACGATGGCGATCTCCCCGCCCTTGCAGGCGATTTCGCCGCGCGTCAGCGTCAGGGTGCGGCCTAGGGCGTTGTAGCGGGCCTGGGGGCACAGCCCGATCACATGGGCCGCCGTCTCCGGCGACACCCGCGTCGCCAGCACATTGGCGTGTTCGCGCAGACGCAGGAAAATCTCGCCCACCTGCTCCGGCGTCTTGCCCTCGGCGTAGATCACCTCGGGAAAACCGTTTCGCAGTGAGCGGTGCAGGTCGAGCTTGGTGTGCCCCATGTCCAGAAACGGCAGGTCGCGCAGGCGCAAAAGCCCGTCGTCCACGCTCAGGCCGCCGTCGCGGATGTCGTTGAGCAGCGCGCGAAGGGTCTCGTTAGCATCCATATATTCGTATTGCTTTGCGCCCGGCGCGGCTTGATGGCTTACGCCGCGCGGCGCGGGTTTCAGGTGTTGCCGATGGTATCCGGGCCGGCCGACGGAAGCGGCCGGCCGGGGCGCTGGTCAAGGCTTGGCGCTGGCGTCGTCGCCCGGCGGCGGGGCAGACGTCGCGTCCGACTTTTCGTTGAGGCTGCCCATGCGGTAGCCGGCCAGGTCCAGGGTCACGTAGCGGTAACCCAGGGCCTTGAGCTTGGCGTCGATGCCATGCTTGGCGTCGGCCTCAAGAACGGCCGGAGCCTGGTCGCGGGGCACTTCCAGACGGGCCAGATCGCCGTGGCTGCGCAGCCGCACGGCCGGGAAACCCAGGCCGCGCAGCCAGGTTTCGGCCGCGTCGATGCGCGTAAGCTCCTCGGCCATGACCCGCGCGCCGTGGGGCAGGCGCGTGAGCAGGCAAGCCCCGGACGGCTTGTTCCAGGTAGGCAAGCCGGCCTGCCGGGACAGCGCCCGGATGTCCGCCTTGCCGATGCCGGCGGCCAAAAGCGGGCTGACGACGCCAAGCTCGGCCAGGGCGCGCATCCCCGGTCGGTAATCGCCCAGATCGTCCTGGTTGGTCCCGTCCAGTATATGGGCGATGCCCTGACCGGCGGCCAGTTCCAGCAGCTTGGCAAAAAGCGCCTTCTTGCACAGATAGCAGCGCTCGGGCGGGTTGTCCCGCAACACCTCGGGAAAGGGGACGGCCAGGACCACGTGGCGCACGCCGAGGTTGCGGGCCAGGGCCGCCGCCTCGGCGATCTCGGCCCGGGGCGCGTAGGGCGTATCCAGGGTGACGGCGGTGACGCCCTCGCCCAGGGCCCGGCTGGCGGCGTGGAGCAGAAAGCTGCTGTCCAGGCCGCCGGAAAAGGCCAGCATGGCCCGCTTGAGCCCAGTCAGCTCGGCCAGCAGGCGACGGTATCGCTCTGTGCGGTTGTCGTCATCGGTCATGGCTTTTCCCCGCGCCCGGCGCAGCCCGCGACCACGGCCTGGACCTCGGCTAGGGACAACCCGTGGCGTCTGGCCAGTTCCCGGCAGTCCTCCAACTCGGGCTTGGAGCGTAGCCTCAGACCGTTTCGGGCGGCGTGCTTCATGGTCACCGGCCCCAGCGGCGTTTCCAGCCGGGAAAAGGTCCGGTCGAGTTCGGTTTTTTCCAGACGCAGGACCTTGACGCCAAGCGTGGCGGTATGGCGAAAAATGAGATCCTTGAAGCGCTCTTCGTCGGTCGCGGCGCACAACAGCGACAGGCTCGTGCCGGGCCGGTTTTTCTTCATGAGGATGGGCGTGAAATGCACGTCCATGGCCCCGTGTTCCATGAGCACGTCCATGGCCACGCCCAAGGCCTCGGCGGTCATGTCGTCGATGTTGCAGACGAGCAGCCGGGCGTCGCTCGGGGCCTTGGCCGCCGGAGGCGGCGCGTCGGGAGCCTCGGCCATGGCCAGATGGACGCGCAGGACGTTTGGCCGCTCGGTTTGGCGGTGGCCGATGCCGTAGGCGGTTTTTTCAAGGGTCAGGGCAGGCGTGGCGGTGCAGCGCGTGGTCAGGGTCGCCAGGATGGCCGCGCCGGTCGGGGTGGTGGCCTCGTGGGGCGTGCCGCCCCGGGTGGTGGGGACGCCGGTGAGGATTTCCGTGGTGGCCGGGGCCGGCACGGGCATGAGCCCATGGGCGCAGCGCACAAAACCGCCGCCAAGCTCCACCGGCGAGGCCCAGACCGCGTCCACGCCCAGGGCATGGAAGCAGATGGCCGCGCCCACGATGTCCACAATGGAATCGACGGCCCCGACTTCGTGGAAATGGACCTCGGCCACCGTCTTGCTGTGGACCTTGGCCTCGGCCTGGGCCACTTTGCGAAAGATGGCCAGGCTCGTGTCCTTGACTGCGTCGCTTAGCGCGCTGCCCCGAATGATGGCCTCGATGGCGGCCAGATTGCGGTGGGGGGCGTGGCCGCCGGAGTCGCCGTGGGCGTGTCCGTGAGAACCGTGGACATGCTCTTGCCCAGGCTCGTGGTGGCCGCCGTGGCCGTGTTCCTCCCCGGCCGCGTCGTCGGCAGTCAGCCGCACGTCCACGCGCAGGCCGTGGATGCCGTTTCGGGCATCCTCGCCGACGTCCAGCCGGAATTCGTCATTCAGACCGAGCTTGGACAGCTCGGCCCGCAAGAAGTCGGGGGAAACGCCAAGGCCCATCATGGCGGCCAAGTTCATGTCGCCGGATACGCCCGCGAAACAGTCGTAAAACAGTATTTTCATGGGATGCCGCGCCGCTGCGCTGGGGTTGCCGGTTGGTCTTGCCGGGTCATGGTTGGGCGATGGTGGGGCAATCGGCGCGGCCTGTCCAGAGGGGACGGGCCGCGCCGGAACGGGCAGGATCAGTCGAGGCCGGCCCGGAAGTGGTTTTTAAGCGCTTCCACCTCGGCCTGGAAGTTGGGGCCTTCGAAGGCGGCGGCGACCTTTTCCAGTTGGTCGGGGATGGCGATCTGCTGGGGGCACTTCTCCAGGCACTCGCCGCAGGCCACGCACTGGGAGGCGTAGCTCTGCGCGCCGTTTGCGGTCACGCCGCTGCCAAAGGCGGTGTACATCATCTTGGCCCCGGAGGTCTCGCCAAACATGTGCAGCTGGTTATAGAAATTGAAGCAGTTCGG
>JAEZEM010000328.1 GCA_023417745.1 Pseudomonadota bacterium | reverse complement strand
CGATATTTTGCACCTGCTCGCGGCATTTTTCCAGCTCGGCCTTGAAATCCACCACCAGCCGGCTGATGTCCAGGTTCTGGGCCTTGTTGCCGCAGGTGTTGATCTCGCGGAAGGCTTCCTGGATGAGAAAATCGAGCTTCTTGCCGATCTCGCCGCCCTGGCGCAAAAGCCCTTCCAGGCGGGCGAGATGGCCGGAAAGGCGCGTCATTTCCTCGGAAACGTCGAGTTTGTCGGCCAGGATCGCGGTCTCCTGAAGCAGACGGTCCTGGGTGGGTTCCATCCCGACTTTTTCCAGCAGGGCGGTGATGCGGGCCACGAGCTGCTCGGTGCGCTCGGCCACCACGGCCGGCGCGCCGGCCTCGATGGCCGCCTGCCAGTCCTTGAGCCGGCCAAGGCGGGTCAGCAGGTCATCGGCCAGGTTACGGCCTTCGCGGGCGCGGGCGTCGTTGAAATCGACCAGGGCCTGGCGCAGGCCGGCGGCCAGCTTGGCAAAAAGCTCGGGATCGGGGTCCACGGCCTCTTCCTGCCAGAGGTGGGAAATGCCGATCATGCGGCTGACGTCCGGGGTGAAGGGCACGCCCTTTTGGGCGGCAAACGCGGCCAGCTCGTCGAGCATGGCCCCGGCCAGTCCGGTGTTGAAGCTGGCCTTCCACATGTCCACCCGGGTGGGGGTGAATTCCAGGTGGATTTCCACCCGGCCCCGGGCCACGGCCTCGCGCACCACGCGCTCCAGGGCCGCCTCGCTGGGGCGCAGAAACAGCGGCAACCGCCACTTGAGGTCGAGAAAACGGCTGTTGACGGCCCGCACTTCCCAGACCTGGGTGAAGGCGTCGGATTCGATGCGGCTTTTGCCGTATCCGGTCATGCTTTTGGGCATGGGAGCTCCTTGGAGAAAGGGTGAAGGACGGCCCCTTCGCGCAGATCGCGGCGGCAGCGGGCGCGGATGTCGGTGAGGATGGCGAGCATCTCCGGCGCGGCGTAGTCGGGAAACGTCCAGGGCAGGATTTGCCAGGAGCCGCCCTGAAAAACAAGGGTCAAGTCGGCGAATATCCCCTGGGAAAGGTAGACGCGGTGGGTGAAGTTCTTGCCCGTGGCCAGGATAAGTCGCTCACAGGTGATCAGACCCGGGTCGAGATTGACCTGGCGCGATCCGTCCGGCCGGGCCAGGCGACCCTCCAGGGCGTTGGTGGCCAGCTTGGCCGCAACGAGTCCGTCCAGGGGATAGGGGCGGGCAAAGGCGGCCAGCCGGCGGACGATGGGCGTGCCCAACTCTTCATTATAATAGGCCGTGTGGTCAAAAGGCAGGGCCGGGTAGACCAGCTCGGCCGGGCCGAAGCGGTCTTCCAGGGCGGCAAGGACCTCGGGCCAGAGCCGGTCCGATTCGGCGGACAGGCACGAGACCATGAGCTTGCCCGGCCGGGGTTCCCGGGGGCGGCTCACCTGGCCTCCTCGGGCAAAACGGCCACAAGCAGGCCGTCGCCGTCGAGGCCGACCGGCCGGGCCGCGACCAGGCTGCCGGCCGTCAGCGGCCCGGCGTCGACAAAACGGCAGTCCACATAGCGCCCGCAGGAACCGGCGGCCGGGTCGGCGCATTCCACGGCCACCTCCAGCCGATCCTCGGCGGCAAGGCGCGTCAAGAACGCCCGGGCCTTGTCCTGAGCGATGCGTCGCAGCGCGGCCGCCCAACGGGTTTTGACCTCTTTGGGAAGCTGGCCGGCCATGGTCGCGGCCGCAGTGCCCGGGCGGCGCGAATACGGGAAGACATGGGCGTAGGTGACCGGCAGGCGAGCCAGGAAGTCGGCGGTCGCGCCATGAGCCGCCTCGGATTCGCCGGGAAAACCGGTCAACAGATCAAGGCCTAGGGCCATGAGGCCCCATTTCATACTGAGTTTGTCCACAAAAGAGGACACGGCGTCGGCATCCTTCGGACGGCGGTTCATGGCGGCCAGCACACCCGGATCGGCGCTTTGCAGCGAGATGTGCAAATGGCGGCAGACGCGCCGGCTTTCGGCCAGGACGGCCAACCCTTCGGCGTCCAGCATGGCCGGGTCCAGGGAACCCAGGCGCAGGCGGAAGGCCGGGCCGTGGCTGGCCAGCAGGTCGCGCTCCAGGTCGGCCACCAGTTGCCAGAAGGTCATGGCCGGGGCGAGGTCCGGGCCGAAATGGCCGAGATTGATGCCGGTGAGCCCGAGTTCGGCGTGCCCGGCGTCGAGGAGTTGGCGGGCTTCGGCCAGGATGGCGGCGTAGGGGCGGGAGACCGACGGCCCCCGGGCGGCGGGCACGATGCAATAGGAGCAACCATGGGAGCAGCCGTCCTGAATTTTGAGCAAGGCTCTGGCCCGGTCATAGCCGGCGACGGCCAGGTCCGGGAAACGGTCGCCGGGCCGAGGCGGACAAGGGGTCAGGCTGTGGGGGGCGGCGGCCAGCCGTTCCTTGTCGGGCATGGGCACGGCCCCCAGGGCGGCGAAGACGTCGGGGCTGACGGCGGCGGCGCAGCCGGTGACGGCGACTTCGGCTCCGGGCCTGGCCTCGCGAGCGAGAGCGCGGGCCAAACGGCGGCTTTCGGATTCGGCTCGGGCGGTGACGGCGCAGGAGACGAGCACAATGCGGTCGGCGTCGTCCGGGCCATCGGCCGGAGTCCAGCCTTTGGCGGCAAAGGCTTCGGCCAGGGCCCGGGCTTCGTATTGGTTGACCTTGCAGCCCAGGGTGACGAGCCAGAAGCGGAGTGAAGATGCATGCGGCATGGGCGGGGCATAGCAAAGGCGCGGGGCGCGGTCCATGGCGGAAGCGAGTCCTTTTTTGAGGACAAAAGGATGATTTACGTGCGTTGTCCTGAAAAAAGGACGCTTGAATTTCGCCAATAGGCTTAATTTGTTTACTATTTTTATGGACTGTTTCTTGTAAGAACTTGTCGATCTTGAGGAAGGGCATCATGGCGCATACACTCGTGCAGACAAGGCTGGCCGTGCAGGGGCTTCGTTCGCTGACCGCGGATTCGGGCGTCTTGCAACACGACATCTATTTTCGGGCGCTGGTTGACCTTGGCGACGGCGGCGTGGCCGGCATTGAGGCTGCCCGCATGTTTGGAGCAACCCCTGATGAGGCGCCCTCCCGTTCGGCGGGCTGGTCCTTGGGCGGAGACGACGCCTTGGCGGCCTGGGGGCGAGAGTTGCGCGATCCCGCCGCCTACTTGCTCCGGGGCGACCCTCGGGGGGACAGCAGTAATTTTGGCCCATCGCGCGGGGTTTCTCCCGAGCGGATCATCGCCATGTATGACGTGGCGGAGCTTTTGGCCGACCCGGGGCGCAGCCTTGATGTGCTGCTCGCGGCCAAGCGGCGCGGCGTGCGGGTGTTGCTCGACAATTTCGCCCTGGACGATCCGCCGTGTCGGTTCATGGAAATGTTGCCGGCGGACATTTTACGGGTCACGCCCCGGCAGCTTCCCTGGCACTGGGACGAGGTCCGGCGTCTGGAAGCCATGTCCTCGCTGGTGGGGTTTGCCGACAATCTTCTGATGGATGTTGCCGTGGCCGGTGTGGCATGCAGTAGTTACAGGCTTACCCTGAAGCGACTCGGTGTCCGATACGCGCAAGGCGTCTGGAAACGGGACACGGCTGGGGTCATTCCCGATTCTGGATATTTGTCTTAGACTTTTCCAACATCCCAATTCTTTTGGGATGGAGCGACTTGGCGGAAGAATCTCGTTGCCCTCGGGTTCTTTCGCCGAGTTGCTTTTTATTATAAATCTTGAAGACACTATTTTTAGCATGCTTGTCGCATTCGCGTGACGCGTGTGGCCGGCTGATTCTCTGCGCGTGGCCGTTGGTGGACGACTGGCGACAGGAGATGGAGTGACAGGAAAAGGCGCAGATGCCTTCATCCCATGCGAACGATGTCGCGATGAAGTGTGAACAATAATTTAGTAGACATCGAAAGCTGCGTCGGCGTAACTCCTGGTGCAGAAAGTGAGGGATACTTATGGATGATTTTCTGAAAGAGGCTTTGGAAATTGTAAAGGCTCAGGCCAGCGTACGGAATATGACCGAGGAAGAAATCACTTCCCTGGTGCGCCGTCTGACTGATGATATTCGCGGCCTCGCGTCTGCGGGCCAAGTGCAGGCCGTTCCCGAAGAGGCCGGCGCGTCGCCGACGGTGGACCCCAAGAAGGCCGTTCGTGAACGCAGCATCATTTGTCTGGAGTCGGGCAAAGCGTTTAAGATCCTGACCAAGAAGCATCTGGCGAAATTCGGCCAGACCCCGGAGAGCTACCGCGAGAAGTGGGGCTATCCCAAGAAGATGCCGCTGGTATGCAAGGAATTGCAGCGTGAGCGCCGCAAGAAGATGAAGGAAATGAAGCTGTGGGAAAAGCGCGTCAAGAACGGCGCGAAGTAAGGCAGGTCAGCCCGGCGGGTTTCCCGGCCGGGCTTTCGTCATCAAGGGGCGACACGGCCCTGTTCGGGACGCTCTGACCGCAAGGGGCAGTCAAGCATGACCAGTTTTGGCCAGTCGGCAAAAGTCCCTTGACGCTCCGGAAAGCCGCGTGTATCAAGCGTTTCCACGCAATTGCCAGCATAGCTCAGTTGGTAGAGCAGCTGATTCGTAATCAGCAGGTCTGGAGTTCGAGTCTCCATGCTGGCTCCAATGAAATCAAGGGGTTAGGACATAAAAGTCCTAGCCCCTTTTTCTATATTCAGCGGGTCATGCCTGTTGGCGTCGTTGGCGGACCCGATTTGTCCGCAATCCCAAATCCCCCTGTCATCC
>JAEZEM010000251.1 GCA_023417745.1 Pseudomonadota bacterium | reverse complement strand
CCCCCTTGAAAGGGGTTTTAAGGGAGGTTTTAAGGGGGTTTTCGACGTTGCCTTCGAAGTAGCGGTGAAGGGGAACGACGTCCTCCCGCTCAAGAGGCAGACGACGCGGGCAAGGTTTCTGGGACAGCAGACCGAAGCTACGCTTGATTGGTTTCCCTGATTTTCTTTCCGCCGCAGGCAGGGGCACGGATATGCAGCTTTTCGGCATTATCGGCCATCCGCTGGGCCATACGCTCAGCCCCCTGGTGCACAACTGGGGGTTTTCCCGTTACGGCCTGGACGCCCGCTACGAGGCCTGGCCGACCCCGCCCGAGGATCTGCCGGCCTTCATGGAGCGCCTGCGCCAGACGCCCATCGCCGGGGCCAGCGTCACCATCCCCCACAAGACGGCGGTCATGGCCTTCGTGGACGAGGTCACCGACCTCGGCCAGGCGGCGGGCGCGGTCAACACGCTCTATTGGCGCGACGGCCGGCTTATCGGCGACAACACCGACGTCGAGGGCTTTTGCCGGCCGCTGGTCATGCGCGGCATCGCGCCCCGGCGCGCCCTGGTGCTCGGGGCCGGCGGCGCGGCCCGGGCGGCCGTGCTGGGGCTCACGCGCCTGGCCTCCGGCCTGGTCGGCGTCACGGCCCGGCGTTTTGAGCAGGCCCAGGCCCTGGCCCAAGAATTCGGCGTCCTGGCCGTCCCCTGGGAAGAGCGCGACGCCTTTGGCGCGGATTTCCTGACCAATGCCACGCCCATGGGCATGGCCGGCCGGTTCGAAGGCGTCTCCCCCTACCCGGCCCAGGCGCTCACCCCCGGCGTGGTGGCCTTCGATCTGGTCTACAACCCGTACGAAACGCGGCTGGCCGCCGACGCGGCAGCGGCCGGCGGAACCGTCGTTCCGGGCCTGGAGATGTTTCTCTATCAGGCCGTGGAGCAATTTCGCCTCTGGACCGGCCGGCTGTTGCCCGATGACGAGCTGCGGCCGCTGCTGCTGAGGACGCTCTACGGGCAGGCCGTGCCCCGGACGTGACCGGCGTCACCCTAAGGCCCGGCGGTTGCTCGATACTTACCCCTTTCTCGAAACGGAAAAAATAGACTTTCATGGAGCCTATCACAGAGGCCCTCGCCGCCCTGGACGCCAAAACCATGATCCTCATGGCGGCGGTGCTTTATTTTTCGCTGACCATGGTGATGTTCCACACCTATTTCTTTCGCAAGACCTATCCCGGCTTTGCCTCCCTGGCCCTGGGCCAGTTGTTCTGGAGCCTGGGCGTCTACCTGGTTTTTTACCGGGTTCTCGGCGACCCTCTGTCCCTGGCCCTCAGCAACGGCCTGCTGTTTTCGCAGGCCCTGTGCTGCTACCACGGCATCGCCAAGTACGGCGGCGTCACGCCCCTGCGGCCAAGGCTGCTCGTCAACGCGGCCCTGGCCGTGCTGGCCGAACTGGCCATCCTCTATTACGTCTACGTGGATTTCAACACCTGCCGCCGGGTGGTCATCTTTTCGTCGTTTAGCGCCCTGCTCTACAGCCGCATCGCCCTGGAGCCCTACCTTACGCGACGCTGGAAGACCTATTCCATGCAGGGCATTTATTCGGCGATCTTCTTCTCCGTGGCCGTGGCCTTTGCCGTGCGCGCCTTCCAGGCCGTAAACGCGACGGATTGCCAGGTCGGCGGCCCGGACGCCATCGTCAAGCTGTTGTTGCTTTCCAGCATGTGGATTTTTGCCTTCTTGACCTTTTGCGTGTTGTCCATGACCTCAAGCCGGGTTGAGGCGGAACTGCGGGAAGCCCGCGACGCCTTGCGGCAGCAGGCGCAAACCGACGCCCTGACCGGACTGTCCAACCGCCGCCATTTCCTGGAGCAGGCCCAGGCCGTGCTGGAAGACCTTGAGGCCCAGGGCGGCCGGGCCAGCCTGATCATGCTGGACCTCGACCATTTCAAGCGAATCAACGACGTCCACGGCCATCAGGCCGGCGACCTGGCCTTGCGTGAGGCGGCGCGGCATCTGCGGGCAGCCTTGCGGGAAGGCGACGTCATCGGACGTCTGGGCGGCGAGGAATTCGGCGTGCTGCTGCCGGGGCTGGAGAGCACCGAGGCTTTGGCCGTTGCCCGGCAATTGCGCCGGGCCGTGGCCGCCTCCCGGCCCGGCGGCCTCCACGTCACGGCCAGTTTCGGCCTGGCCGACGGCGCGCTGCGGTTGGACAGCCTGCTGGCGAAGGCCGACGAATACCTGTATGCCGCCAAGGAGGCGGGACGCGACCGGATCGCCTGGTCTGGGGGGCTAGTCGCGGACAACGAGAGCGGGGAGGCTTTGACATGATGGACACGCTGCGTGCGTTGGTGCGCTTTTTCGAGTCCGTGGGGCAGGTGGCGGCGGTGGTGCTTTTGGTCGCCATTGTCGTCGGCGTGGCGGTTTTCATCTGGCTCGGCGCGGTCAGCCGCAAGATGCCGCCGCTGGTGTCGCCCACGGGCGGCCCGCTACGGGCTGACGGGCAAAATCCCAACTGGGTGTCGACCATGGCCCGCAAAAACGATCCGCTCCACTACATCGCCCCGCGCCCTTGCGCCGACAACCCCATCCCGGCCCTGGTCGAAATCCTGCGCCAGCAGTCCGATGTGACCCTGGCGACTGTCGCCGAGCGCTACGTCCACGCCACGGCCAAGTCGTCGCGTTTCGGCTTTGTGGACGACGTGGAGCTGCTCTACGACCCGGCCGCTGGACTGCTCCAGGCCCGCAGCGCCTCGCGAGTAGGCAAAAGCGATCTTGGCGTCAACCGTCGCCGGCTGGAACAGCTTTTCAAGGACGCCGGCCTGTAGCCGCCGGCCCATGCAAGCCAAAAAGGGCGCGGCCGTGACGGTCGCGCCCTTTTCTATTGGCAACAACCGACAACAGGATCAGCGCTGGTCGAACGCGTCGAGGATGGTGAAGAACCGGGCCACGTCCGTGGCGTCGTTGTAGAAATGGGGCGACAGCCGGATGCGGCCGCCGCGCGGCGAACAGGCCACGCCCCGGGCGTCGAGATGGGCAAAAAGCCCGGCCGGATCGGGATGCTCAAAGGACACGATGCCGGAATGTTGCCCGCCTGTGCGCGGCGAAACGACTCTGCGGCCCCGCTCGGCCAGCCCCTCGGCCAGGGAGCGCGTGACGCCGAAGATGTTTTTTGCCACGGTCTCCAAGCCGACCTCTTCGAAAAGCGACAGCGCCTCGCCATAGGCGGCAATGGCCGCGATGTCCTGGGTGCCGGGCTCGAACCGACCGGCCCCGTCCTTGAGCACAAAGGCCTCGGAGAGCTGCTCCGCGTCGCGCACGCTGCGCCAACCGGCAAGGGTGGTGGCCAGGGCCGCGTCGGCCTCGGGCGAAACGTAGAAAATGCCCAGCCCCATGGGGCCGAACTGCCATTTGTGGCAGCCGGCGGCCACGAAATCGACCCCCAGCCCCGTAGCGTCAAAGGGCATGGCCCCCAGGCTCTGGATGGCGTCCAGACAGCACAGCGCCCCGGCCTCGTGGCACAGCTTCACGAAATCGGCCGTGGGCAGGGCCGCGCCGGTCAGCCAGTCGACGGTGGAGGCCACGGCCAGCCGGCAGCCCGGCACAAGCTTCCTCGCCGCGTCCATATCCAGGACGCCGTCATGCTTGGGCAGTTCGACCACCTGCACGCCAAGCCGGGCCAGGTTGTCAAAGGGAAAACGCACCGAGGGAAAATCCGGCCAGGCCACGGCCACCTTGTCGCCGGGCTTCCAGTCAAGGCCAGCCGCCGCCAGCGACAGGCCGCAAGAGGTGTTGCCGGTAAAGGCCACCCGCTCGGGTTCGGTCCCGAGCAGCCAGGCCGCCCGGTCCCGGGCCTCGTCCACCAGCCCCATCCAACGCATGTAGTCCTTGGACGCCCGCCGCCAACGCTCGGCGTGGATCTCGTCGCCGGCCAGACAGGCCCGGCGCGGCAAGGGCGAGATGGCCGCGTGGTTGAAAAACACCGTGTCCGCCGTCACCGCGAACTCGTCGCGCCAGTTGTTGGAGTGGGGGTGGTTGTCGTTCATGATGGGAAGAGGCCTCCGGCGGCCGGGAGGGGGTAACCCCCTCCCGGACCCTCCCTTTTAGGGGGTTGGGT